>DLZQ01000020.1:2557-2931 GCA_003447295.1 Lachnospiraceae bacterium | reverse complement strand
GCAAAGGCTGCGGCAGATGCACTTGAAACGATAGACTTAGACAAGGAGGACAAATAAATGGATAGTGTAAAAGATATGCTTCTGTTACTGATCAGTTCCTCCATTGTCAGCAATATCGTCTTAAGCCAGTTCATGGGACTTTGCCCTTTCCTCGGCGTATCCCGTAAGATCAAGACGGCAGGCGGCATGGGCACAGCGGTTATTTTCGTCATTACCCTTGCGAGTGCGGTGGCGGGTGTGATCTATAAGTTTATTTTACAGCCGTTACACATTGAGTACTTAGAGACCATTGTATTCATTCTTGTCATTGCGGCGCTGGTACAGTTCGTGGAAATGTTCCTGAAAAAGGCAATGCCTTCTCTGTATCAGGCACT
>DLZQ01000020.1:0-2204 GCA_003447295.1 Lachnospiraceae bacterium | reverse complement strand
GTGATCTTAGCGGGACTGCGTGAGAAGATGGAATACAATGAAGTTCCGGAATCCTTCAAGGGAATGCCTATGGTTCTGCTGACAGCAGGACTGATGGCAATTGCTTTCTGCGGATTCTCCGGTCTGATTTAGGAAGGGAGTAACTTAAAGATGAGTATAACAGGAATTCTGATTGCTGCGGCATGTGTCGGAATCGTCGGCATCTTTGTGGGACTGTTCCTCGGCGTGGCCGGTATTAAATTCAAAGTAGAAGTAGATGAGAAGGAGGAGGCGGTGCTTGCCGCCCTTCCCGGTAATAACTGCGGTGGCTGTGGATTTGCCGGATGTTCCGGACTGGCAGCTGCCATTGCAAAAGGAGAGGCTGCGGTCAATACCTGTCCGGTAGGAGGAGAAGAAGTCGGCAAAAAAATTGCTGCGATCATGGGAGTGGAGGCTGGAGCTTCCGAACGTAAGGTGGCGTATGTTCACTGCCAGGGAGACTGCGACCGGACGAAGACGGATTATGATTATTACGGCATCAAGGACTGCCGTATGATGAGCTTTGTCCCCGGTGGTGGTCCGAAGTCCTGCAACAGTGGCTGCCTGGGATATGGAACCTGTGTGCAGGTATGTCCGTTTGATGCCATTCATGTAGAGAACGGTGTGGCGGTAGTAGATAAGGAAAAATGTAAAGCCTGCGGAAAATGCGTGGAAGTATGTCCCAAGCATCTGATCAGTTTAAGACCATATTCCAATACCGTGCAGGTGGCATGTAGTTCCACAGACAAAGGTCCCGTTACCATGAAAGCCTGTACAACAGGCTGTGTGGGCTGCGGTATCTGCGTGAAGAACTGTCAGCATGATGCTGTGAAAGTAGAGAACTTCCATGCGGTCATTGACCCGGAGAAATGCGTAGGTTGTGGTGCCTGCATGGAGAAGTGCCCGAAGAAATGTATCGTAAAGGCATAGCATCAAAGTCGGGGACTTTTACCTCCGACATCATAATAAAAAGTACAAGAGGAGAAAAGGTATGCGTCTTCCGGACGATTATGAAGATCACGGAGGTGGGCTGACACCTACGGTGATCAGTGCCATTGTAGCTGTCACAATCTTCGTGGCGGTGATTCTTTGTGTGGTATTGATCATAAACAGGAGACCCACATCCCACCAACAGAATACTTCGGCTGCACAGACGGAGAATACTTCTCTGACGGGAAGTAATCAGACAGATAAATACCCGGATACGCAGGACCTGATCACCGGAAGCACGTTATCTCCCTCGGATCTGGACTTCTGGGACAAGTTTCCGGAAGCGACGGCTACACCCATGCCTTCTGCAGATCCTTCCGCACAGGATGGGAAAAAGGAGACGGTGGAAGCAGATCCTTCCACGGACGGGAAACACACCCTGGTGACCAACCGGGACGGCAAAGAAGAATGGGTGCTGATCAGTCCGTATCTTCCGAAGCATGAATATGATTTTACCAAACTGGTGTGCCAGTCGGATCTGATGAAATACTATCAGGACGGAAAATTAACTTCCTATGTAGGAGTGGATATTTCCAAATATCAGGATTATGTAGATTTTCTGAAACTGAAAAAAGCCGGTGTGGATTTTGTGATGCTCCGGGTGGGTGCCAGAGGTTACGGCAGCGGACAGATCGTGCTGGATGATTATTTTACGGATAACATCAAGAGAGCCACCGATGCAGGACTTCGGATCGGCGTATATTTTACTTCCCAGGCAATCACAGAGGAAGAAGCGATAGAGGAAGCAAAAGTGGTCCTGGAGAATATCAAAGACTACAAGGTTACTTATCCTGTGGCGTTTGATATGAGCTTTGTGGAGAATGACACGGCGAGAATCGAGAGCGTAAACAGGGCGGATAAGACGAAGATCACGAAGGCTTTTCTGGACACGATAGCTGCAGCGGGATATAAGCCACTGCTCTATGGAGACAAGGAATGGCTGATAAAGGAAATCGACCTGTCCAAGCTGTCGGCGTACGATGTATGGCTGTCACAGTTTACAGATATCCCGGATTATCCGTACCGTTTTACCATGTGGCAGTATGCAGGCGATGTGGCAATTGACGGTATCGCGGGCTATGCCAATATGAATATCAGCTTTATTGATTATTCGGAGAAATAGTCGGATAATTCAAAATCCCCGGCGCTATGGTGAGGGCAGAATAAATCTCGGCATAGCGGCTGGGAGCGATTTC
>DLZQ01000048.1:26909-70382 GCA_003447295.1 Lachnospiraceae bacterium | reverse complement strand
GGCATAAGTAAAGACAGCGATGGGCGCTTGCGCACAAATCGCTGTCTTTACTATGCCTATGCGCGGCTCATTGCTCGCGTAACTCTCAAGTTAACGTAAAAACACGTTGCCGAAATTGGCAACGTGTCCTAATCTTATTTTTACGCCAGCATCATGCGGTCATTGGCGAATTCTCCGCCGCTGACTTCTTCGAACTTAGCAAGCAGATCTTTTACCTGAAGATTCTTCTTCTCTTCTCCCGCCACATCGTAGATGACTTTGCCTTCGTGCATCATGATCAAACGGTTGCCGTGTACAATAGCATCCTTCATGTTATGGGTTACCATCATGGCAGTCAGCTGATTCTCAGCGATGATCTTGTCACTGATCTCCAGTACTTTTGCTGCCGTTTTGGGATCCAATGCTGCGGTATGCTCATCTAACAGCAGAAGCTTCGGCTGCTTTAAGGCTGCCATCAAAAGTGTGATAGCCTGACGCTGACCACCGGACAGAAGACCTACCTTACTGGTCATACGATCCTCCAGTCCCAGTCCGAGCGTCTGTAATTTTTCACGGAACAGCTCTCTATCCTCTCTGGAAACGCCCCAGCGAAGAGTTCTCTTCTCGCCGCGTCTTAAGGCAATTGCCATGTTCTCTTCGATATCCATGGTGGCGGCGGTTCCCGTCATGGGATCCTGGAATACTCTTCCCAGATACTTTGCTCTCTTATGCTCCGGCAGGCTCGTAATATCCGTGCCGTCGATAATAATCTTGCCGGAATCGATGGGCCATACACCGGCAATGGCATTCAGCGTGGTGGATTTACCGGCACCGTTACCTCCGATGATGGTCACGAAATCTCCGGAATTTAAGTTTAAGTTTACACCGTTTAATGCCACCTTTTCATTGATGGTTCCTCTGTTAAATACTTTATGTATATCCTGTATCTCCAATGCGTAAGCCATTATTTTGACGCTCCTTTCCGAAGTGTTCTCTTCTCCTTCAAGTAAGGAATTGCCAGGAAAATGGCAACTACGATAGCGGAGAACAATTTCATATCCTCTGAAGGCATCTTCAGCCACAGAACAAACTGATATACCATGTAGTAGATCACTGCACCCAGAATTACGGATGCCAGAGTAAATGCGAAAGCAAGTTTTCTCTTGCTGGCGAACTTACCGAACAGTACCTCACCGATAATAACAGCTGCCAGACCAATGACAATGGCTCCACGTCCCATATTGACATCCGATGCCCCCTGGAACTGTCCGTACAGCGCACCACACAGACCTACCAGACCGTTGGAGATCATCAGCGCCAGCACCTTGATAAAGTTAGTATTGATGCCCTGTGCTCTCGCCATATTGCTGTTACAGCCCGTAGCACGAATGGCATGTCCCTGTTCTGTTCCAAAATACCAATACATCACAGCGATCAGAGCCAGTAAAAATACGATCATTCCCAGGAAAAAGAGAAGTCTGCTCACCGAACCGTCCGTCACATAACGCAGCGATACCACCAGCGGATAATTATCTACGCTGACCGGCTGGTTTGCTTTGCCCATGATATTCAGATTAATGGAATACAGGGAGATCTGCGTCAGAATACTTGCCAGAATTCCGGGGATTCCCAGTGCGGTGTTCAACAGTCCCGTTACCATGCCTGCCAATGCTCCGGCCAGGAAAGCAATGGGCAGCGTAGCTATAGGAGAAACTCCCGCACGAATCAGCATAACGGATACCGCAGCACCGGTTGCAATGGAACCATCCACGGTCAGATCAGCAAAATCCAGCAGGCGGAACGTAATATACACTCCCAGTGCCATGACTCCCCAGATCATTCCCTGCGCTATTGATCCCGGCATTGCCCTGAACAGGGAAAGGGGATTCAGTGACATAAAGTAAGACATTTCTTTTTCCTCCTAAAACTTCCGATAGGGATACCGCTTATCTGGCGCTATCCCTATCGAAGTATATTTTGTTTCCGTACTTAATTAACTGAATAATTACGATGTCGGGGTCAAAAACCCCCGACTTTGATACCTACGGATTGCTTCGTGCTACGCACTCACACGTTTCCGCTCCGCTTCGGTCCGTGCTAAACATGTGCCACTGGCACATAGCACCCTACCCAATATTCGCATATCGTAGGATTATCATCCCACTTTTATGCTCATATCGGGGCGGGGCCCAAGGTCTTTTACCCACTTATGAGCAAGCTCATGTGGTTTTAGACCTTTTGCCCCTGGCATCTTATTATTTTACTATAACTCCCTTTTCTTTTCTATGAAAACATGGTAAACTTTTTCGAGAAACAGGTCATGGAAACAGGCTGCAAAAGCCTGGGAACGGAGATAATATGATACTGATACAGGATGGTTATATGATTGATCCCAAGTCAGGAAAAGAAGGCAACTTTGATATCCTGATCGACGGAGACAAGATCGTAAAGATCGCAGAAAAAATCGAACCGAAGGGTAAGGTGACAAGGATCAATGCGGAAGGACTGTTAGTCGCTCCGGGACTGGTGGATGTGCATGTGCATTTCAGAGATCCCGGTTTCACGGCAAAGGAAGATATCAACACCGGCGCTGCGGCAGCGGCGAAGGGCGGTGTGACCACCGTGGTGCTGATGGCGAACACGAAGCCCACCGTGGACAGTGAGGAGACCCTGAAGTATATCCTGAACAAGGGGGCGGAGACGGGGATCCATGTGACGACCTGCGCCAATGTGACCATGGGTATGCAGGGGAAGCAGCTGACGGATATGAAGAAGCTGGCAGCGGCAGGTGCTGTGGGATTCACGGATGATGGTGTGCCCCTGATGGATGCGGAACTGGTGCGCCATGCCATGGAGATCTCCGCAGAGCTGGACATGCCCATCAGTTTCCATGAGGAAGATCCGAAATATATCGAGAACAACGGTGTGAACCGGGGAAAGGCCAGCGAATACTACGGAATCGGCGGCTCTTCCAGAGAGGCTGAGATCGCTTTAGTGGAACGGGATCTGAAGCTGGCGGAGGAGACCGGTGCCTGCATCGACATCCAGCATATCAGCAGTAAGGAAGCGGTAGAACTGGTGCGGCAGGCGAAAAAGAGATGTTCCAATATTCATGCGGAAGCCACACCCCATCATTTTACTCTGACCGAAGATGCCGTGATCAAATACGGCACTCTGGCGAAGATGAATCCTCCTTTGAGAGAGGAAGAGGATCGCCAGGCAGTGATCCGGGGACTGGTAGATGGTACGATCGACATGATCGCGACAGATCATGCGCCCCATACCGCCGAGGAGAAGGCAAAACCCATCACTGAGGCTCCCAGCGGGATTACCGGACTGGAGACTTCTCTGGCACTGGGTATCACAGAGCTGGTGGACGAGGGATACCTGACCATGAAGCAGCTGCTTCGCCTGATGAGCACGAATCCTGCTGCCATGTATCATCTCGATGCCGGATATCTGGCGGAGGGAGGTCCGGCAGATGTGATCCTGATCGACACTGCGGCAGAGTTCATCCCGGAGACCTATGCTTCCAAGGCAACAAACACTCCTTTTACCGGATGGAAATTAAAGGGTGAAGTGAAAAAGACCATCTGTGGCGGTAAGATGGTATATGAAGCGTAGCGTGCGCGTAAGAGAGCGCATATAAGCAGATAACGCTTGTCACTTAAAATAGGATAGAAAAGGATAACAAAATGAAAAAGAAAATCACAGCAACCGTGCTTTCTCAGAAAGAGATCGCACCCAAAATCTATGATATGTGGATCGCTACGGATCTGGCGGCATGTGCGAGGGCCGGTCAGTTCATTGGCGTCTACCCTAAGGACCGCAGCACTCTGTTGCCCCGTCCCATCAGTATCTGTCAGGTGAGCGATAAAAAGGATGCCCTGCGCATTGTGTACCGTATCGCCGGACAGGGCACTGCGGAGTTTTCCTCTTATCAGGAAGGAGACAGCGTAGAGATTTTGGGAACCTTAGGCAACGGCTTTCCCACAGAGGCAGCGGAAGGCAAAAAAGTATTCCTTATGGGTGGCGGTATTGGCATCCCTCCTATGCTGGAACTGGCAAGAGAGCTTCCGGCATCTGCTAAGAAGCAGATCATCGTGGGTTATCGTGATAATCAGCTGTTCTTAAAAGAGGACCTGGAGAAAAACGGAACCGTATATATTGCGACCGAGGACGGCAGTGTCGGCACGAAGGGCAATGTCATGAATGCCATCGAAGAGAACCATTTGCAGGCAGATGTGATCTTCGCCTGCGGACCGATGCCCATGCTTCGTGCAATCAAAAAGTATGCAGAAGAAAAAGGGATTGAGGCATATATCTCTCTGGAAGAGCATATGGCGTGCGGCGTGGGAGCCTGTCTGGGCTGCGTCGTGAAGACGAAGGAAGTGGATCATCATTCGCATGTGCACAACGCGAGAATCTGCACCGACGGACCCGTATTTGAAGCCAAGGAGGTAGAGATCTGATGAATACACAGACAACGATCGCAGGAGTTACTTTTAAAAATCCCGTCATGACAGCTTCCGGGACCTTCGGCTCCGGTATGGAATATGAAGAGTTTGTAGATTTAAACCGCCTGGGTGCGGTAGTGACCAAGGGAGTGGCAAATGTGCCCTGGCCCGGCAACCCTACCCCCCGCGTGGCAGAAGTATACGGCGGCATGCTCAATGCCATCGGATTACAGAATCCCGGCATTGACGTATTCATGGAGAGAGACATTCCTTTCCTGAAAAAATATGACACGAAGATCATCGTAAATGTCTGCGGCAAGTCCGTGGAGGATTACGTGGACGTGGTGGAACGTCTGGGAGACGAGCCGGCAGTCAGTATGCTGGAAATCAACGTATCCTGCCCCAATGTGAAGGAAGGCGCCATTGCCTTCGGACAGAAGGCAGATGCCTTATACAATATTACTTCCGAGCTGAAAAAGCATGCAAAACAGCCCATCATCATGAAGCTGAGTCCTAACGTAACGGATATCACAGAGATGGCGAAGGCAGCGGAGGCAGCAGGCGCAGACGCATTGTCCCTGATCAACACCATCACCGGCATGAAGATCGATATTCACCGCAGGAAATTCGCCATTGCCAACAAGACCGGCGGCATGAGCGGCCCTGCCATTAAGCCCATTGCAGTCCGCATGGTATACCAGGTGGCGCAGGCAGTTAAGCTTCCCATCATCGGCATGGGAGGCATCGCTACGGCGGAAGATGCCATTGAATTTATTCTGGCGGGAGCCAGTGCTGTCAGCGTAGGAGCCATGAACTTCGTGGATCCCTACACTACAATCAAAGTCGTGGAGGGTATTGAAGATTACATGCGCACCTATCACGTAGAGAACCTGACAGATCTCATCGGCGCGGTGGAATAAGCGGACAGAGAACAGAATACGGTATAAAACAGCACAGACCTTCATATATATAGACATATCTGTATATATGGAGGTCTGTTATTGTGGAACTGATCAAGAGAAATATACATATGGACCGGGTGAAACGGTCCACCGTCATGCAGTTTACCATGGAGGAGGATCTGAATCTTCCGGAAGATAAACCGGATATCAGTACCCTGAATCTGGAAAAGGGGGAGATCGTCATAGAAGAGATCCGTCCGGGTATGGACGAAGTGACCGTGCGGGGAAAGCTGGGCTATGCCATTTTGTATCATACCCAGGAGGCGGGCAGCAGTCTGATCCTGTTAAGCGGAGCGCTTCCTTTTGAGGAGAAGATTCATATGGAGGGAACCCTGCCTTCGGACACGGTGGCAGTGGATGGAACGGTGGAGGATTTCACTGTTAATATGATCAATTCCCGGAAGTTGAACCTGCAGACACTGTTATGTCTGACCGCCCGGATCGAGGAAATCTACGACGAGGAGCTGCCCATTGGAATCCAGGAGGATAGTGCGGGAGACGGCGTGGAATATCGGATCGCCCCCATGGAAGTGACACAGCTTGCCATTTGCAAAAACGATATTTTCCGGAAAAAGGAGGAGATTCCTCTGCCATCCAGCTATCCGAATGTGTATCAGATACTGTGGAGCAACCTATCCCTTCGGGATGTGGAGATGAAGCCCCAGGAGGAGAGTATTTCCATCCGGGGAGATATCCAGATCTTCGTTCTCTATGAGGCGGAGGGAGAAGAACGGTCCATCCGGTCATACGAGACGACGATCCCCTTAGACGGTACGCTGGAATGCCAGGGCTGTCGGGAGACTCTGCTGCCGGACATCCGCTATGCGCTGGTCAGACAGGAGCATGGACAGCCGGAACTGACGATCCAACCGGATCTGGATGGGGAGGAGCGGATCCTGGGACTGGAATGCGCGCTGGAATTGAATATCCGCCTCTATGAGGAGGAAGAAATTGACATTCTAAGAGATATCTATGGGGTGACGAAAGAAGTGATCCCTAGCACAAGGGATGCAAATGTGCGTCAGCTGCTGTCGAGGATCACGGGCAAGACCAAGATGACGGATCACAGGCAGACGGATATCGGTGCCCCGGTACTGCAGATACTTCACAGTGAAGGAAACGTTACGATCGACCACCGGGAGATCACAGAGGAAGGGATCCGGCTGCAGGGCAGTATTGATCTTACGGTGCTGTGCGTTACGGAGAAGGATGAGACCCCTTATATGAGCATCAGAGAACAGATCCCTTATGACTATACGTTGAATGTAGCGGGAGTGACTGCGGGAGATCAGGCACAGGTACACAGTGAACTGGAACAGCTGCAGGTGAATCTCTTAGAGGGGGAAGAACTGGATGTGAAGGCGGTGCTGTCTTTTTCCACAACCGTGATGAAGAATGTTCCGGTGAATGCCATCGAAGAAGTGGAGGAACAGGAGATCGACAGTGCCGTGCTGGCAGGTCTGCCCAGTGCGGTGATCTACATTACCGCACCGGGAGATGACCTGTGGAGCATCGGCAGAAAATATCACATGCCGGTGAATACTGTGAGAGAATTGAATGCCCTGGACAGTGATGAATTACGACCCGGGCAGAAAATATTGCTGGTAAAAGGAATTTAGCTTTCGAAATTTAGTCTTCGGTGGTCAGTCCGGCGTCTGCTGCCAGCTTGTCGAACTTCTCCATCACGGCATCGTAGGTCTTCTGGGAGATCTCGGGAAGAGAACCGCCCCAGGTCTTCTCCGCCTGTGCATAGCCTTTCTTGAATGCATCACGCATAGCTTCGATCTTGTCCGGGTCGCCGCCGGTCAGAGCAGTGGCGAACTGGATGATACGGTCGGAGGTCTGGGAGACACCCCAGTAACCGTCCTCTGCGATATCCGCCTGTGCCTGCGCCTTGGTCGCAGGATCTACGGTATAATTGCCGGAACGCAGGAAGGACCAGATATCATTGGCGTTGCCATAGGTGGTAGCCTGCTTCCCCATCATCTGCTCGACCAGAGAACGCAGCTGGCTGGTACGTGCATCTGCATCTGCTTTTAATTTGTTGATCAAAGCAGTGTCCGGTTTATAAGTCTTTTTGGTGGAAGAAGTATTGGTGTCGGTGCTGTGCTCATAGATTACACCGGTATCTTCCGTAGTCTTAGTGGTTGCTTCCTCTGCGGAAGTCTTTTCTTTTGCTGCACTTGTGCTGTTATAGCTGTAGGCTGCAGCTGCCTGGGTAGATGTAACTCCGTTTACGCTCATAGTTTCCTCTTTTCTGTCATCCGTGACTTCGCTTAAAATACCTTTTGAAAGTTTTGGGTTTCACTTGTTATATCGTCCCATAATAGTGGATTCTTTAGATGATTTTTGGGAAAATAGAAAAATAGAAAAATCCGCAGAAAACCCCACACTCCATTGACAAAGTACACAGGATTGTATAAAATTAAGTACAATATGTGTATACAAGCTATTCTGGATAGCGCAGCTAGGAGACAAAAATGAACGAATATCGGATAAAAGCGTATGCCAAGATCAATTTGGGACTGGATGTGGTCAGAAGACTCGAGAACGGTTATCACGAAGTGAAAATGGTCATGCAGACCGTAGGTATCTACGATGTGCTGGATTTTAAACGGATACAGAACGGTATCGTCATTACCACGGATTCCGGTGAACTTCCGACGAACGAGGATAACCTGATCTATAAAGCGGCAAAGCTCATGATGGAACAGTATCATATCAGCGAAGGCGTGGAGATCCACCTGGAGAAGCACATCCCCATTGCAGCGGGAATGGCGGGAGGCAGTACAGATGCGGCAGCTACCCTGAAGGGAATGAACAGGCTGTTTGATCTGGGATGTACGTTGAAGGATCTGATGGAACTGGGCGTGAAGATCGGTGCGGATGTTCCCTATTGCGTCATGGGCGGTACGGCTCTGGCGGAGGGTATCGGCGAGAAGCTGACGCCGCTTGCTCCGGCACCGGACTGCTATGTGCTGGTAGCAAAACCGGACATTAATGTATCGACGAAATATGTCTATGAGCACCTGGATGCCCAGGAGATCATAAAGCATCCGGATATCGACGGCATGGTGGAAGCCATTGCCGAGGAAAGCTTACAGGGAATTCTGGATCGCATGGAAAATGTGCTGGAGACGGTAACGGTGAGTGCGTATCCTGTGATACAGACCATCAAGGACCGGATGAAGGAGCTGGGAGCCATCAACAGCCTGATGAGCGGCAGCGGTCCCACGGTATTCGGTATTTTTGTAGAGAAGGATATGGCCCGCAGGGCATATGAAAAATTAGAGGAGGAACAGCTGGCTAAGCAGATATTCCTGACGGAATTCTGCGAGTAATGTCAGAGAAGAGGTATGCAGGATAATTTACAGGTGACAATGGATGAGTTTCTGCCACTCAGAGATGTGGTATTCAATACGTTGCGGCAGGCCATTCTCACGGGAGAACTGAAGCCCGGAGAGCGGCTGATGGAGATCCATCTTGCCAACAAGCTGGGAGTCAGCAGGACTCCGATCCGGGAAGCTATCCGCAAGCTGGAGCTGGAAGGACTGGTGACCATGATCCCCAGAAGGGGCGCGGAAGTGGCACAGATCACGGAGAAGAGCATGAACGATGTGCTGGAGGTCCGCAGGGCTATGGATGCTCTCTGCGTGGAGCTGGCATGCGACCGGATCACTCCGGAAGAACTGCAGGAACTGAAGAAAGCCTGTGATAATTTTGAGGCGGCGGTGAAGACCCAGGACGTGAAGCAGATTGCCCGGGCGGATGTGGCATTACATGATATTATCGTGCAAGCCACCGGGAATCAGCGACTGATCCAGCTGGTGAACAACCTGTCCGAGCAGATGTATCGTTACCGGTTCGAATATATCAAAGATTTCAGCCAACATGACCGGCTGGTGGAGGAACATAAGGTCATCTACCAGGCGATCGTGAAAAAAGACAAAGAGACGGCATCGAACATGGCGAAGGTGCATATCGATAATCAGAAAAAGGCAATTATCCGCCAGATCCGTCTGGAGCGGGAGAAAAATTAATCATTTCAATAGTTTTCCAAAAGTATAATCTGTCCGGAAAGTGGTAATGATTTCCATATATCAAATAAATATGGAAAGAGGACTACTTATGGATAGATTATATGTTTATTATGAAAAAATCCGCAACATCGTTCGTAAGAGAGGATTCCGGTGCCGGCTGGTGCAAGGATGGAAGGTCGCTGTGGTGGCACTTGCATGTTATGGCTGGTGGGGAGTGATCTACCCGGAACTGACCATGCTGCCTTCCACCTATGAGATCGTATACGAGGAGCAGGCAGAGGAGACCAAGACTGTACAGAAGGATGCGGAAGTGGTAGAATGGAATTCCGACAGTCAGATTTACTGGAAGCTTCTGGAAGCGGATCCGGAACAGATCCACTTCAAGAGCAGACTGCTTGCGATGTTAAAAAGATAGAAGGAGAAATCCCATGTATCAGGAGAATATAACTGCGCTGAAAAAAGATGCCCCCATCGGTGTATTTGATTCCGGCATCGGCGGACTGACCGTAGCCCGGGAGATCATGCGGCAGATTCCCAATGAGAAGATCATATATTTCGGAGATACGGCGAGAATGCCCTATGGTAGCAAGTCCAAGGAAACGGTCACCGGCTTCTCCAAACAGATTGTGCGTTTTCTGGAAACTTTTCAGGTGAAGACCATCGTGGTGGCATGCAACACGGCAAGTGCCTATGCACTGGATGAACTGGAGAAGGAACTGGATATTCCCATCATTGGTGTGATCAAGCCGGGAGCGAAGACTGCAGCGGAAGTGACCCGCAACGGGCGTATCGGCGTTATTGCTACCGAGGCTACCATCGGCAGCCAGATGTACAATAAATACATACAGGAACTGAACAAAAATGTTACCATCTACGGGAAAGCCTGTCCCCTGTTTGTGCCACTGGTGGAAGAGGGGCTGTGGGAGGATCCTGTGACAGATGAGATCGCCAGACGATATCTGACGGAGCTGATCGACATTGATATTGATACCCTGATCCTGGGATGCACGCATTATCCGCTGATCCGCTCTACGGTAGGACGGATCATGGGAGATCAGGTGACACTGGTGAACCCGGCATACGAGACTGCCAGAGAGCTGAAGGAGTTGTTGCAGCAGTATAATATTCTCAATGAGGAAGAACCTCATCTGGGAGAAAATAAATATCAGTTCTATGTCAGCGACGGTGCGGAGAAGTTCAAACGTTTTGCTAACTCTATTATTAAATATGGTATTTTGTCAGCGAAGACGATCAAGATCGATGAGTATTAAAAGGACGGATAAAGATGAATCGGGAAGTAGAACTCGTCCTGTCCGGTCTGCACGATACCGAGGGCGCTTCGGATAAGGATGCAGTTAAGACCGCACAGACAGCACAATATTTTAAGAGAAACGACAGCCATTATCTTCTCTATGAGGAGAATATGGAGGGATTCGACGGAGTCTGTAAGAGCCGGATCAAGTTCCGGGATAACCTCCTGGAGCTGACCAGACAGGGAGCCGTGGACATGCATATGATCTTCGAGGAAAATAAGAGACATGTGGTGCCCTACAATACGCCCTACGGACAGCTGATGCTGGGGATTGAGACCCGCAGGGTGCAGGTGGAAGAACAGGAAGATCAGATCTGTGTGACGGTGGAATATATCCTGGACCAGGAAGGAGAACCCTTTAGTGAGAGCTGTTTAAAGCTACATATTCGGGAGAAACAGTAACGATTCGGAATTCTATGCAAAAAAATAGCAGATGCTCATATCTGCTATTTTTTAGTTCTGAATCGTTATTTACTTGACAGGCTTTGCTCCTGCCTTTTCCTGTGCGGAAGCGATCATGCGCTTGAAGAAGCCCTTCTTTTTCTCCGGAGCAGCTTCGGTCTTGCCGTGCAGTCCCTTGACATCCAGTACATAGATACCGCTGACAACGGCCTTAACTTCCTTTTTCACGGGAACACTTTCGAAGATTTTTTCATCACAGATCAGGGATACGATCTGCGGACCAACCTTTGCCTTGATGATGGGAAGCTTGGAACCACGCATCATCTTCGGCGTCTGATCAAGAACCATCTGTGGAAGACCGGCATCTTTCATTTTCATACGTTTCTTATCGATGATCAGCATGGATACGGTCTGTTTGTTGGCATCTAACAGCTCCTGCTGTTCTGCCTGCTTTTTCTGTGCTTTCTTGCCTAAGAAATATAATACTGCAATGATGATAGCCAGAACTATCACGATAACTAATAATGTAATTGCAACCGGACTCATTTTCAGTCCCTCCTTCAGTTAATAGGAACAAATTCCTAAAAATATTGTAACATAGATGTGATGAAATACGCAACCATACATTTATGATTTCCGTTTAAATCATCTTTTTCTGATTACCGTGGTATGTTATACTATATCCGGAGGGTATATATGGACGAAGCATTTGAGATCATAAAGACAGGAATAGATTTTTTCTGCAGTCATCTGGTATTTTTTAATATGTTATTTGCCATCGTGATCGTGTTTTTCCAGCGACGGGATCCGAAGAGCGTGTGGGCATGGCTGCTTTTATTGTATTTTATACCGGTACTGGGATTCGTGTTCTATCTGTTCCTGGGACAGGATATGCATAAGCGGAAAATGTTCCGGATCAAAGAGGTGGAGGATCACATCAGCAAAGATATCAGACAGCAGGAGTACCGGCTGAAATCCCGGGATGTTCAGGAGCTGGATGAAAATATCCGGGGGTATGAGGATCTGGTCATGTATAATCTGGAGGCCGGAGAAGCCATGCTGACGAAGGACAACGATGTGGATATCTTCATCGACGGCAATGAGAAGTTCCGGGCGCTGATGGAAGATCTGCGGAATGCGGAGCATTTTATCCATATCCAATACTACATTATTAAAAACGACGTATTATTCAATCAGATCAAGGATATTCTGATCGAGAAGGCGGCACAGGGCGTGGAGGTCCGGGTGCTGTTCGATGCCATGGGCTGTCGGTCTGTGCGGCACAGCTACTGGAAATGGCTGAACGAAAAGGGCGTGCAGACTGCGGAATTTTTCCCGGCGATCCTGCGGAGACTTCAGCTTCGTATCAACTACCGCAATCATAGGAAAATTGTGGTCATTGACAATAAAGTGGCTTATGTGGGAGGATTTAATGTAGCTAAGGAGTACATTGATCTGGATGAAAAGTTCGGTCATTGGAGAGATACCCATCTGCGGATCCGTGGCAGCGCAGTACTGGGGCTCCAGGTGCGATTTATTTTAGACTGGAATTATGCGGCAGGAGAGAACCTGTTTTTGCGCCCGGAGCTGTTCAGGGGGATCGAAGCCGGTACGAGGGATTTCTGTGATATGCAGATCATCAGCAGCGGTCCCGATAAGACGACCCAGCAGATCCATGACAATTACCTGCGCCTGATCAATAAGGCACAAAAAAGCATCTATATCCAGACACCGTATTTTATCCCGGATGAGGCGATCCTGAATGCGCTGATGATCGCAGTGAAATCCGGAATTGAAGTAAATATCATGATCCCGTGTATGCCGGATCACCCGTTTGTGTACTGGGCGACCTATTCCTATATCGGCGATATGGTTATGGCAGGAGCAAACTGCTACACTTACAATAACGGCTTCCTCCACAGCAAGGGAATGATCGTGGATGGAAAGGTGCTCTGCTACGGAACGGCGAACATGGATATCCGCAGCTTTGCGTTAAATTTTGAAGTAAATGCAGTGATCTACGATGCGAAAAAAGCACGGGAAATGGTGGATATCTTTCAAAAAGATCTGGAAGTCTGCCGCCAGATCACCCGGGATTATTATGTAGCCAGAAAGCTGAAAATACGTATCAAAGAGCAGATCTGCCGGTTATTGTCACCCTTGTTATAGCCCGGAGGATGTGCTATAATGGGCGGTGCTACAATGCTTTTATGCATAAATGGCAGTAATAGAAAGGTATAGGAAGTAACACAATGAAGAAAAAAACATTTGGACTTCTGGCAGCAGTTTTAAGTGTATGTATGCTGGCAGGCTGCGGAGCAAAGGATACAGGAAACGGCACTGGTACAGCAACCGGCGCTGGAACGGAAAGTACCGCATTGAAGGATATGGATGTGGACAAGTATGTGACCCTGGGCGAGTACAAGGGGCTGGAAGTATCCGTAGATACTGTGGAAGTAGATGAGGACGAGTGGGATACTCTGGTCAATAATGTATATTATGGAAACATTACCGCAGAGAATGGCGGAATCATGGATCGTGCCGTGGAGACCGGAGATACTGTAAACATCGATTACGAAGGCAAAAAGGACGGTGTGGCATTTGACCGTGGTACCGCACAGGGATATGATCTGACCATCGGTTCCGGAAGTTTTATTGCCGGATTCGAGGATGGACTGATCGGCGTGATGCCGGGCGAGACTGTGGATCTGGATCTTACATTCCCGGAGAACTATGGAAATTCCGATCTGGCAGGACAGGCTGTGGTATTTACGGTGACGGTAAATTATATTCAGCCCGCACAGGATGGGGAATTCAGTGATGAAGTCATCAGTAATTTTGGTATCGATGGTGTGACCAATGAGGAAGAACTTCGCCAGTATGCGTATGACTATCTGAATGACAATGCACAGCAGAATTATGAGACCAATGTACAGCAGGCAGTGATGGATGCGTTTATGGCAAACAACACTTTTGCCTCCGTACCGGAGGCACTGGTACAGAAATATTCCGATGCTGCAGAGAGCAGCATCACCTCCATGGCATCTGCTTACGGCGTGGATGCAGACACATTTACCCAGTATAATTATGGGCAGGATCTGGCAACCTTCCTGTCTACCTATGCTGAGCAGACCGCAAAGCAGGATATTGCCCTGCAGGCAGTGGCAAACAAAGAGAATCTGAACATCAGTGATGAAGAACTGGATCAGATGCTTCAGGACCGCGCAACAGCAGCCGGTTATGACACAACCTCGGAGTATATAGGAGAGACCTCCAAGGAAGATTACAGAGAGTACTTCCTCTACGATAAGGTGTTGGATTATCTGGTAGAAAATGCAAAGATCACCAACAACTGATTTTTATTGATACGAGCAGTATGCGACCGGCGAATAGGATGCGGGCCGGTTCAGATAGAGCACGTCGCAGCGTGCGGATAGGAAAGATTATGGAATTAACAGACATCAGAGAACTTCATCGGGAAAAGGACGCCTATATCGGTAAGGAGATCACCGTAGGCGGCTGGGTAAGGAACAATCGTGACTCCAAGAACTTCGGTTTCCTGGTGATCAACGACGGAACCTTTTTTGAACCATTACAGGTAGTATACGGCGACGGACTGGAAAATTTCCAGGCGATCTGCAAGATCAATGTCGGTGCGGCTGTTGTGATCCGAGGTACCATCGTGGCTACCCCCGAGGCAAAGCAGGCATTTGAGATGCAGGCAGCAGAAGTAATCGTGGAAGGACCTTCTACTGCAGATTATCCTTTACAGAAAAAGAGACACTCCTTCGAGTATCTGCGTACCATTTCTCACTTAAGAGCACGTACCAATACTTTCCAGGCAGTGTTCCGTGTCAGATCCCTGATCGCATATGCAATCCATACCTTCTTCATGGAGAGAGGATTTGTCTATGTGCACACCCCTCTGATCACCAGCAGTGACTGTGAGGGTGCCGGAGAGATGTTCCAGGTAACGACTCTGGACATGAACAATGTGCCTAAGACCGAGGACGGAAAAGTAGATTTCACACAGGATTTCTTCGGCAAACCGGTAAACCTTACTGTAAGCGGACAGTTGGATGTAGAGACTTATGCTTTTGCATTTAAGAACGTATATACTTTCGGTCCCACCTTCCGTGCGGAGAATTCCAACACCACCCGTCATGCCGCTGAGTTCTGGATGATCGAGCCGGAGATCTGTTTTGCGGATCTGAAAGATGATATGATCCTGGCAGAGAGCATGCTGAAGTATGTCATTCGTTATGTATTGGAAAATGCGCCGGAGGAGATGGCTTTCTTTAACCAGTTCGTAGATAAGGGACTGATCGAGAGATTACAGCATGTGGTAAACTCTGATTTCGGTCATGTAACCTATACCGAGGCGATTAAGATCCTGGAGAAGCACAACGACGAATTCGATTACAAGGTATTCTGGGGATGCGATCTGCAGACCGAGCATGAGAGATACCTGACTGAGAAAGAATTCAAGAGACCGGTATTCGTAACCGATTATCCGAAGGAGATCAAGGCGTTCTACATGAAGTTGAACGAAGACGGCAAGACCGTAGCCGCTATGGACTGCCTCGTACCCGGTATCGGCGAGATCATCGGCGGCAGCCAGCGTGAGGACAATCTGGAGATCCTGGAGAAGCGTATGGAAGAGTTGGGACTGAACAAGGAAGATTATCAGTTCTATCTGGATCTGCGCCGTTACGGCTCTGCACGCCATGCAGGCTTCGGACTGGGCTTCGAGCGCTGCGTAATGTATATCACCGGAATGGGCAACATCAGAGACGTTATCCCGTTCCCCCGTACTGTAAATAATTGTGACCTGTAATATACCCGGAGTAACGTATCATTTTGAAAGATATGCGTTGGATGCTTGCATACAAAAGCATATCTGACAAAATGTATGTTACGAAGTAACCACATGAGCAAAAGGTAAGCATCGCAGATGCGATTTTGCGAATGGGGTACTCCGGATATAGGGAAAATGGAGTATTAGATATTTATGAAAAAAACAACCGCCGGCAGAAAAGTGAATAACGTGAAGAGAAGGCTTGTGAGTGCTCTTCTTCTGGCAGCGGTAACGGTGGCTGCCACCGGCTCCGTCTGGAAATCCCCTGTGGAGACGGTGCAGGCGGCACCTTCCATGGGTGAACTGCAGAACAGTATCAACAACCATCAGAATCAGCTGAATAACATCAACAGCCAGATCAACTCCTTACAGGATGAGCAGGATCTGGTGCAGGAAAAGATTGATGACCTGAATGCGGAGATCATCAACACCATGACCAGTATCGGCATGAAGGAAGATGAGATTGCTGAAAAGGAGACGGAGCTTTCTGACAAGCAGGTACAGATCGATCAGACTCAGGAAGAATACAATATTGCCAAAGAAAAGGAAGAAAAGCAGCACAATGATATGATCACCCGGATGCGGATGATGTATGAGAACGATTCCTCAGAGAATTACGTGAATCTTCTGTTGCAGGGCGGCGGCTTAAGCGGCATGCTGAACCGCATGGATTTCGTGGAGAGTGTCTACGAATACGATCGCCAGAAGCTGCAGGAATATGAAGAGACCAAGGAACAGGTGCTGGCACTGTGGAATCAGCTCGAGGAAGAGAAGACCCAGCTGCAGGCGGACAAAGACCAGCTGGAGGCTGATAAGGCAGATCTGGAAAGCCAGAAGTCTGAGTTGGATGTCATGCTGGCGAAGAAGAAGAAGGAATCTGCTAACTTCGATGCGGAGATTAAAAAGGCAAAGCAGGAGGCTTCCGTGGCAAAGGCACTGCTGCAGCAGGAACAGAAACAGTTAAAACAGCTGCAGGCACAGGCACAGCGAGGCAACACCGCAGCGGCTACCGGAAGCTACACGACCACGAATTATACTTCTGTGATCGACAATGCATCCGGCAGCGATATGGGTAAGCGGCTGGCAAAATATGCCTGCCAATACATAGGAAATCCTTACGTGGCGGGAGGCACCAGCCTGACCAATGGTGCAGACTGTTCCGGATTTACCTTCCGGATATACAGTGACTTCGGTTACAGCATTCCCCGTACCTCCTATGAACAACGAAGCTGCGGTACCGGTGTGGACTACAGCAGTGCGCAGCCGGGAGACCTGATCTGTTATGACGGACATGTGGCAATGTATATCGGCGGAGGGCTGATCGTACATGCCAGCACCCAACGTACCGGTATCAAAGTCAGCAACGCAAATTATCGTCCCATCCTGGCAGTACGACGGGTCGTTTAGATCGGATCAACGTTCCTATTTGACATAAAAAAATCCCTTGTTTTCGCGGAAAACGAGGGATTTTTTTATGCCGCAACCTCTCTTTTTCGTCAAAATATCCAAAAAATATCCTTGGTGAAATCGCATATAGACAAAGCAAAAAAACTATGATAGGGTGGAATTGTTCCAATCCCGGAGGGGTTGGAACTGTTACAAATTTCTGAAACAAGAATTTCTGATAGACCATTCGGTCGAGATTTCCAATTTTTTGAACAGGTACCTTTTATTTTTGTGCGCAAAATTATGAAAAACATGGGGGACCAATGACATACGAAGAATTTAAAAAGGAATTATGCCGGAACGTACAGAATATGGAAACGGCGCAGGACAAGACCATATGTCTGCTGGAACAGCATATGGTATGCTCCGACCCCGCAACGGTTCATGTCATGAATATTATGAACCGTTGTATGTACGGAAGAGACAATATGCTGATTAAGGATGATATGCTTTGTGCATTATGGATCCGACAGGAAAAAGAATATGTGCAGCACTGGCTGGTGCGGCCGCTGTATGAACGATACGGACAGGAAGGATGGCAGAGTATTCTGCCGGAGATCTCGACAGGTCTTACGGATCGTGAAGAAGAGGCTCCCTTTGTGGGAGGCACATTAAGTTATGCGGCGTGCAGAAGTCATATGATCATACGTCCAATGAATTTTGCGAGATATCAGCAGGATCTCGGAAATGCCGTTTATCGCAAGATTGGAGATTTGGCGCTGGTACTTCATCTGCTGGCCTGTGAGAAGTGTGGGAGCAGTCTGCTCATCCGGCCCTCCGGCGATACGGTACTGCCCTGGAGGCTTTCGAAGCAGCAACTGCTTACGGAAGCCATGATGAACAGCTGCCGTAAGATGCCGCCCAGACTGTTTTTAAGCGAGGATTGCCGCAGGTTTTTTCCTTATCAGGAGGGGATTTTGCTGCCGGATGAGGACGGACAGCAGACACTGATCCATCCGGGGAACCGTAGGGAGGGACATCGTGGGTATCTGGTGACCACCACGGGGAGAGTGAACGGAGCGGTGGCTTTTTTCTACCCGGGAGTGAAGGATATCCTGGCAGAGAAAATGGGTGGAGATTACTATGTCGCATTCCCCAGTGTCCATGAGGCCATCATTCATCCGGTGCATTGCATCAATGTCCGGGAGATCCGCACCTCTGTCCAACGCATCAATGCCGTCTACGGAGACGGAGAGATGCTGTCGGACCGGATCTTCTGCTATCACAAGAACCGAAGACTGCTGCAACTATTGTAAAATGGCTTGTAATGGAAGAACAAAACCGATATACTGGAAACATCGAATCATCTATAAGGAAAGACGGTGGAGCACGTGGGAGCGGCAGCGGGACAAAAAAAGAAAATTTATATAGAAGTGATACGCCTGATGGCGATCATGATGGTATTGTATGGACATACTTCCGTAAATGGTCTGATGTATTTCAACCTCGGAAAAATGAATCGAAGCAGCCAGATTGCTATTTGGATATATCCTGTAATTGCAGGGTCGGTGAAACTTTTTTTTATGATTTCAGGTGCACTTCTGTTAAGAAAACAGGAGAGCATAAATACGGTATTAAAAAAGAGGTTTTTAAGATTCTTCATTGTTACTGCGGTGACAGTGCTGATTTATTATGTGCGGGAGGGAGTGGACATATCGGCTGCAGGTTATTTTAATGCCCTGTATAAGGGCGGAGTATTACCACAGCACTGGTTCCTGTATTCCTACTTATCCTTTTTATTGTTATTGCCATTTTTGCAACGTATGGTGGCGGCAATCAGTGAGAACAGCTTATACTGGTATCTGTGGGGACTTGCGATTTTGTTTGAATTAGGTTTCCCACTGTTACAGCTGATTACCGGATTTAATTCCGTTGGGCTTATTACACCCCTGTTGGAGCAGATCGTATTTTATCCTTTGCTGGGGTATTTCCTGGATAGCAGAGTACTACCGGCATGCAAAGATAAGCGATACCTGCCAGCGGTAATCGGTGCAGCAGTTTTGCTTGTTGTGACAGTGAATTATTTCATGGACAGACATTCCTTCGCAGTGAATGGAACCATGGCTTATGCCTATTGGTTTAATGCCATCATAATTCCGGGAATCTATTTATTGGTATGCCTGACATTTGCACAGATTTGTCTGAATGATCGAATATGCAGCATATTGACTTTTCTGGGAAACGGTGTATTCGGCACCTACTTGCTGGAAGATATTATTCGTGACAAGCTTTTCTTCTTACTTGAAGACTGGGTCTATAAAATTCCGGAGTACTTTGCCTGCTGGCTGTGGATACTGGTGTGTGTCTTATGTGGTATCCTGATTACAAACCTTTTGAAGCTTATCCCATTATTGAAAAAATTCTTGTAACTATTTAGATCATAATTATGTAAGGGTAATTATGTTTTATTCCTTGCAATCTTGGCCAGCTCCTGATTGTCGAGGAGATAGCGCATACTCAGAGATTCCGCAACAAAAAGCTCAGCGACCTTAACCGGAATACTACCGCCATCCAAGGGAGTCTCTAATGCACCGCATACAAGGACCACCAAGCTGCTTACAGAAGCGATAAATAGTAGCTTCAGCCATATTGCAGAGGAATATCGAGAAGTAGCAAAGCGCCTTGGCTGCCATTTCCTGGATGCAGGATCCATTCCAGGGATTGAGATGTATCCCTATGACTGGATGCATTTAAGCCTGGAGAGCCATCGCATTTTCGCAGAATATCTGGCGGAATATCTGCCATCTGAAATATTCCGGTAAGGAACGATCACGCCTGCCCGGAAGAAGAATAGAGGAGGACATCCTGAAAGTGTGGGATGTCCTCTTTTTTCTATGCCTTCATTGCTTTCGATTCGCGAAAAAAACATGCCCTTTCGTGGAAGACGGAAGAAAACCGGTACTTCCAAATAAAGTCTTTGACTGCACATTGCGTGCAGTTATAGGCTGGAAAGGGAAGGTAAAAAATGGCATGACATTACGGGAAATCTGTGAAACACTCGGTGTATCCAGAAGAGCACTTCAAGGTTATGAAAAAGCGGGATTGGTGACGGCATCAGGCCGGAATAAGTATGGACATTTACTGTATGACAAAGAGGCTGAAATGAGAATTGCGCAAATCAAGTTTTATCAGCAGCTGGGTTTTACAATTAAGGAAATTACAAGGATCATTGATGCCCCGGAAGCTGAATTAAGATCAGCGCTGGAACAACGAGTGCAGAAGCTAAGAGAAGAAAAGACAGAAATGGACGAGCTGATTGAAAAAGCAAATCAGATAATTGCCAGACTGTCGGAGAAAACTGCTAGTAAAAAAAGTTATTTTGAAAGCGGAGGATAAGAAGATGGCTTTTTGCACCAACTGTGGAAAAGAGCTGAGTTCTTTTACTGTGGTATGTCCGGCGTGTGGGTGTGAAGTACAGGGCAGACAGGCTGCGGATTCGGTGAGAAAATTTTATGTGGATATTATCCATGCACAGACAACGAAGGAAAAAGCATATCTGATCAAAAATTATCCCATACCAAACACCAAAGAGGATATTTTTGAATTCATGATGGCTGCTTCCTCAAATGTTCTAAGGGAAGAAGAAAAAGAGATATATGAGGCATGGCTTATAAAACTCGAGCAGACTTATCAGAAGGCGGAAATATTGTTTTCCGGAGACAGCGATTTCAAAAAGATACAACAGATTTATAACAACTGTGTTGAAAATATTGAAGCAGAAAATCAAAGAAAAATGAATATATTTGTATTTGAGACTGCGCTGCGGAACAGTATTTTTGGCGTTGGTATTGTTATTCTGGTTGCAGCAGTGATCGTAGACCGGACGGGAGGAAACGCTTCCCTTATGGAACTGGCAGGTGGGATCGTTCTGATTGCATCTGCAGCAGGACTTGTCAGAAGACAGGCGGCATCCATCGACTACCTGGTAAGTGCAGTGATCGGTCTGCTGATGCTCTGGCTGGCTTCCATGTTCTATAACGGGTCGTTGGTACAGCTTTGTGCAGGTATTGAATTGATTGTTACCGCAGTTAATTATTTTAAAAGCAGAAAACATTCTACGAAATGAAAAAATAAGGCGGAGTGGAAAACTTCGAATGACAGGAGGAAAAGGTATGAAGTGTAAAAATTGTGGTTCGGAATTTGAGGGAAAATTTTGCCCGGAATGCGGTACCAAAGCAGACGCTGAGACAACAACGATATCACAGTCTGTACAGCAACAGTCGGATGTGTCACAGCAGGTACCGCCGGTATTAAATGTAAAACCTGCAGGAAGCAGAGAAAAAAAGCCAAAGAAACCAATCTATAAAAGAGCGTGGTTTCTTTGCATCTTTATCATTTTGGCATTGGGGGTAGTGGCTTCGGTAACTGCCAATAAAAAAGAAAAAACAGATTGGTCTGCAGTTATATTGAAAGAAGCAATACCGCAATTTCCTTCAAATCATGGAAACATTCTCATAAACTCGGAGGAAGAATTGTGTGTAAGTCTGGAAAAGGTTACGGATGAGCAGTATAACAAATATTTGAATCAGTGTATGGAACGGGGATTTATTGTGGATACAAAAAAGTCCACATACTCCTATGATGCGTTTGATTCGGAAGGTTATTCTTTGAATCTGACCCATATTGATGACAATCTGACAATTACGGTTAAAGCACCTATGAAATTAGGAACCATCACCTGGCCCATCGGAACAGCGGGTGATCTTCTTCCAGAGCCATCTTCCACGACGGGGAAATTCAATTACGAGCATGATACGAACTTTTCTGTGTATGTAGGAGATACCAGCAAGGAAGAGTATGATGAATATGTAGCGGATTGCTCGGATTATGGCTTTGATGTTGATTATGATAAGGGGGAAAATTATTATAGGGCTTATAATGAAGAAGATTACTATTTATCCCTGAGTTATGAAGGCAATAACATTATGCTGGTCCGGATAGATGAACCGGAGAAAGGTACCGGAGCGGTAGCTGACACTGAGAATACAGAACAAGAGACTGAGAAACCGGAGATGGGAAAGCCGGAAGAAAAAGAACCTGTTACAGAGTCTAAGCCGGAAGAAGCCGCTGCAGAATCAAAAGCCGAAGAACAGAAGCCGGTCGTTGATTCTGGTAATGCTACTGCCGGTGAGGATGGACTTCGTCAAGACTTTAAAGAAGCGATGGACAGCTATGAGGCATTTATGAACGAATATTGTGATTTCATGGAGAAATACAGTAAAAATCCTACAGATGCGGGACTTATGGCTGACTATATGAGTTACATGCAAAAGTATGATGATTTCACTAAGAAATTTGACCAGTGGGGAGGTGAGGACCTGAACGATGCAGAACTTGCCTATTACATGGAGGTGCAGACAAGAGTATACGACAGACTTGCGGAAGCAGCATATTGATGGGTGATAATGGCGTGTATTATGATTAAGGCATCCGGATAGTATAAAAAAGGTTTGAAATTAGTTTAAAAAAGTAAACAAAAGCGGGCTGCAATAGCCTGCTTTTGTTCGCCTTGAGATTATAAGTATTTAAAAGTATTATACGAAATGTAGAATATACAGAAATTATTTGTTGATATTTTAGAAAACAAATAATACAATAAATGTGATGCATAAATATTATATATTATTAATGATGCATTATATATTAAGAGGTGAAAAGCATGGATAAAACGTTTAAAGTTGGTTTACCTGTGAAAAAAATTGCTGAGAACGTTGGAGAAAAGGCAGGAGTGGCTGTACAAAAATCCACAGAAGTGATAGATAAAACAAAAGAGGCAGTTTTTCAGGCAGTGGACGTAAATGGTGATGGACAGATTGATATTGAGGATGTAATATTGCTGGCATTTAAAGTACCTGGAGTTAGTGTAAATAGGGAAAGCTTTTTGAGAAAAGAACTATTTACAAAATATTCTCAGGAAACAATAGACCAAGTGGTTTTAACAACACCTATGAAAGCAGAAATCAAGCAGGAAGATATTGAAATGATAGCTGCTTCAATTATTCAGAATGAGAGATTAAAGGTATCAGGAATTTCTGCTGCCTTGGGTACTCCGGGAGGTGCAGCTATGGTGGCAACAATACCTGTCGACATTGCCCAATATTATGGCTGCATGCTTAGAGTAGCTCAGAAATTATTATATTTATATGGTTTTCCACAAATCGAATATAAGGAGAATGAACAGGCATTTGACACAGAGACGATGAATCAGATTATTTTGTGTATGGGCGTTATGTTTGGAGTTGCAAATGCAAAAAATGGACTGTTAGCAGTTGCGAAAGCATTAGGAACAGGCCTTGAAAAACAATTAGTAAAAAAAGCTCTGACGAAAGGAACTATTTACCCTATTGTTAAGAGCGTTAGCAAATGGTTTGGTGTAAAAATGACCAAAGAAGTGTTTGCCGGATTTTTTAAGAAAGCAATTCCACTTGTAGGTGGAGCAGTAGGTGGCGGATTATCCTATGCAACTTTTAAACCATGTTGTGTGAAACTAAAAAACGTATTGGAAAACACTTATTTGAGTAATCCAAACTATAAAGAAAGTGAAGAGAACATTATAGATATTGAAAGCGAAAGTATTTCATAAATATCCAATAAGAAAAAGGAAGGCAATATTATGGATAATGAACAAAAGAATGATTTAAGGGTACTTGGTGGGACTAAAGCCAAAATGATAAAATGGGGAATCGGTGCAATAGTCGTAATAATTGCGTTAGTTATAATCTTTATTACCGGATATTCAAATGCTACCAAGAAATATGAAGATATTATTGCAGATTTAAGTCAGGAAGTGGATGGTTTAAATAAACAATTGGCGGAAAAGGCGGTTGAATGGGAGACAACACCAACTACAGAAATTACTACAAGCCTGATTGAATCAGAAATCAAGGATATTGGAGAACTTGCAACGGTTGAGTATCTCTATACAGATGCCGGTAAATTTGAAGATCTTAAGCAGGCATTTGGAATAAATATTCCATTTACAACAAAATCATTTATTACTAAATGGAATGGAATTATTAAGGCTGGTGTAAAGATGGATGAAATTGTTGTAGAAGTTAATAATGAAAACAAAGAAATTATAATACATATGCCAAATGCAGAAATTCTTTCACACGAAATCGATAATAATAGTGTTGAAACTTTGGACGAAAAAGATGGTTTATTTAATCCGGTCAAAGTTGAGGATGTTAGACAGTTTGATACAGTAAGCAAAGATGCTATGGAAGATAGGGCAATTGAAAATGGAATCTTAGATAAAGCACTTAAAAATGCAGAGGATATTATAGAAAAGCTGGTTAATAATGATGTAGTACAAGAGCAAGAGTACACAATAAAATTTGAAGTGATGGAATGAGCAATTAAAAAAGTACATTCATCTGTCTTGATGAACAGATGAAGAGCCATTCATCTCGCGGAGCGCCTTAATGCAGTGCTTTGGTGGGGCAGGCTTTTGTGCATTCGTAACAGAGAATGCACTCAGTTGCGTTTTTTCGCTTACGAGATTCTTTGTTGACTTCAACATTCATAGGACAAACCTGCAGGCACTTGCCACAATGGACGCATTTATTTTCATCACAATGGACGCGCAGAAGCGAAAAGTAGCTCATCGGCTTAAGAAATACCGTAACCGGACATAGATACTTGCAGAATGCACGGTTATCTTTAAATACAAAAGCCAGTACAATACCGGAAATATAGTAAACTGCATTCCCTGCAAGAAACATCCGGAACATGATATCCTCCAGATGAGCGATTTTCATAAAAAACAAGCAGGAAACCACTGTCAGGGATAGCGCAAACATCACATAACGCAGAATACCTAACTTTTCTTTTCGGGCCTTTTTCGGCTGCTTGTAAGGCAGAAAATCCAGCACCATAGCTGTCCAGCAGGCATAGCCGCACCATCCCCGCCCGAAGACTAACGGTCCAAAAATCTTTGCCACCGCATAATGAATCGTTGCCGCCTCAAAAACACCCAGGAACAAATAGTACCAAAAGCCCTCTATCTGCATATTTTCGCGGGAGATTATGCCAAGGTACAGCAACATATAGCTTCCTACTGCCAGTTGTACAAAATGTCGGGCATAGCGTTTTCCGGCAGTAAAAAGAACTGTTCCTAATGCAAGACAGCCTCCGATGTAGCTGAAATTCAACAGATAAAACAAGTTATCCTTTGCAATCCATAGTGCGACTGCCACTGCCTCAAATAACAAAAACAGCAGAACTGACGGCACATATTTGCGAAGCATTTTATTATTTCTCACCATTATCCCATGCTCCTCCGGTTTCATTTTTTAAAATAATATTACCTTGATTCGTAAAATCCTACAATACATCATAAACGAATAGCGTAAAATATACGACTGCATTTTGTAAGATCATTGTAAAAATTTACTGCAAGATACAATAATTGAAGATTTGTTAGGAATTTTTGGAGTAGTGCCAATCTCTATCATAACCCCTCAGATACTTTCATACACTGTAAAAAGTATCCTGAGAGGTTTTCCTTTGAAAGAATATTGCCTGGCTCATAAAATAAAAATAGGAAAAATAGATTCTTTGACTTTTGAAATATAATGGGAAATGGTATAATAATACAAAAGAAACGAGGAGGAAAACAATGCCGGAACTCAGCAGATTTGGTGGAATGGTTATCTATATGCTGTTTATGGATACAAAACAGCATAATAAGCCTCATGTACATGTGTATTATGGAGATTATGAGGCTGCTGTTGGAATTGACGGGGAATTATTGGCAGGAGCTCTTCCCAAAAAACAATTAAAAATGGTGGTCGGGTGGCTGGCATTCCATGAGGAGGAAGCATATAAAGCATGGAATCTGGCAGTACGTGGAGAACATTTTGATAAGATTGCTCCCATGTAAGGAGGTGCTTTGAATGTATATTATTGATGATGTATGTTACGCAGGAGAGAAAACACAGAATATCAAAGTAAAAGAAGCGAAGGTTTTACGTGGGGGTATGTTATTACTCACGTTTTCTACAGGAGAGCAACGGCTTTTTGATACAACGCTGTTGAAGGGATCAGCGTTTGAACCATTGAAGGATGAAAAGGTATTAGCAGATTTTAATATTTTCCATGGTGTTATGACATGGATGAACGGTGATATTGATATTGCGCCAGAGACGATGTATGCTGACAGCTATCCGTATACAGCCCAAAGTGTAAGTGTTGCAGTTGGATAAGTAATGCTTTATTGTAAGACAGGCTCATAGTAGGTAATAAAGGAAAAACACATGAACGAAAAAGCACAAGAAAATATTAAAACAGAGGATAGTAAGCTACTCTATGAAAAACTTGCCGAAGGTATCAGTAGCATGAAATCTGGTGAAATATATACTATCGAAGAGGCCTGGCAGGAAATTGACCAACTATAATGAAATCAAACCCAATCTCTATCATAACCCCTCAGATACTTTCATACACTGTAAAAAAGTATCCTGAGGGGTTTTCCTTTGAAAGACTATATTGAAGAACGAGCTATTGGGATAGCGGGCTATATCATCGACCATAATGCCACAGTGCGGCAGACAGCGAAGGCGTTCGGCATCTCGAAAAGCACGGTACATAAGGATGTGACGGAGCGGCTGGTGCAGGTGAATCCGTCGTTGGCGAAGCAGGCAAGAAAGGTTCTGGATATCAACAAGTCGGAACGACATATCCGGGGCGGACTGGCTACCAGAGAAAAATATCTCCATCAGCACTAGACATTCGGACAGTCAATCATTCCTATACGGAAAGGCATCTTGAAATGCCGGAAAAGACCTTATATAATGAATACATATCGTGTATTGCATTTGTGAGGGGAGAATAGGATGGCAACAGATTTTTTGAATGAGGCACGGAGAGAGATCGAAGGACGGACAGAAGATTTTTACGGAGAGTTGAAAGCCTTCTATCAAGGGAATGCAAAAGCAGAACAGCACCTGATGGAGCAGACGACACAGCCCTTCTGGCAGAGCCTTTGCTTAAGTGCGAAAAGATTACAGCAGCGGGACCTGACGGTGGATATGGAGATGCAGGAACCGGTGCGACCGGCGGATTACGACGGCCCGAAAAAGGACGGCTATGATTACACATGCCACCGGACCAAAGCCGTGAAGATGAGACGTACCTATTACCGCAAAGGGAAAAAAATCGCGACCCTGAAGACACCGGAGATCGTGGAAGCCAATTTTTTGAAAGCGGATGTGCAGGGGGATATGGCGATCTGCCCCAACTGTGGTCATGAAGGAAAATTATCCAGCTATATCGATGGCTGTGATGCCTGCGGAGCAAAGTTTCTGGTCAGTGATTTCGAGACGAAGGTATCCGGCTTCTCACTGGAAGAGGACGCAAGGCAGAAAAGTATTTCCAACTTTATCAAAGCCGGAGCGACAGTAGGAATCGTAGCGGTTGCCCTTGCACTGCTGGCAATCTGTGCGGGCGGCATTATGTTTTTGCTGCTGGCTTTGGGGAGAAATGGTTATAACGCGGTCAAAGCGGCAGCGGCAATGATGCTTGGTATCGGATTTGCCCCGGTGTTTTTCCGTTCTTTGTTTTTCATGGCGATCATATTCATAGTAATGATTGTTGTAATGGAGAAACATAGAAAGCCGAAGATTCAGGACGAGTTAAAAGTAAAGGCTCTGATCCCTCAATTTTCCACAGGTAATTTCCTACAGAATCTGGAGTATCAGCTACGGATGATTCACATGGCAGATACCGCAGAGCAGGTGCGCTTTTTCGCAGCCTGTGATCTGACAGGTACTGTGGATCGGTATCAGGATGTGGTGGATTGCTGCATCTGCGGCGTACGTTTTCTGGAAGCGGAAGCAGTGGAGGACCGGTACAGGCTGAGCGTGGAAGTGAAAATGCGCCTGACTCAGGATACGGGTAGTAAAATCCGCAACCGCTATGAGAAGCTGCGGTTGGAACTGGAAGGCAGACAGGAGATCGTGACACAGCATGGCAAGGCACTTCGGGAATATAAATGCCCGAACTGCGGTGGCAGTGTGGATATCTTAGGCGGCGGAGTATGTGACTACTGTAATGCAGCAGTGGATTACCGGAATTTCGGCTGGATCATCACATCCTATACGAATCTGGGACAGCCGGAGAACCCCTATGCTAAAATACTGGCAGCAGCCCTGGGCATCTACGGAATTATCCTGGCTTTCAGCCTGGTGCTTATGATCTATTCCGAGGACGGAAAAGAAACCCTGGAGATCTGGCAGAGCATCGGCAGGTCATCGGAATACCTGGAAGCTGTGAAACAGGATATTGTATATCCGGATGACGTGCTGGAAGGCCTTGCGGAGACGGACAGTGAGGAAGGCAGATTTGCTTCCGCGAAGACCTATGCCTGCGGAGACAGCGAGGCAGTAAAAGAAGCTTATCACGAAGCCCTTTTAGAGAGCGGATTTATCGAGCTGCAGCAGTATCCGGAAGGATTTGTTGTATATAAGATCGAGGATCCTTCAGAATATACCGTGGATGAAGAAGAGGAGATGTTCTATCTGGTGATCTGTGCAGAAAATGCACCGGAGGGAATTACAGTAACTGCGACCTTGGTAGATGAAAATTGGGACCCGGTGCAGGAGTAAAACAGAATATGTGAATACGACAAGGGACCCGGGCGAAAGCTTCCGGGTCCTTTTTAGAGGGAAAGTGTTTGTAGTTAGCTTATTGGGTGAGAGGAATTCTGTGGACCACCCTGCGATAGAGCTTCCACAGGAGCACAGCAGGGAAACTGATTGCCAGATATGCTGTGGATAAAAGTCCGGTAGCACCGCCTACGATTGCAATAATTAAAATTCCGATGTTCATGATGGATTCCTCGCTTTTTTGTCAGTCTGTAAAGTGCTTGCTGATTCCTTCAAAAACTTTACATACCGTATTATAGTAAACGGATCTCCCCTGGTGAATAGTTTTGAACGACCCTTAACACTATTTTGTCGGGTTATTTACAGAATCTTTGCAACATCTTTGCAGAATCTTAACAAGCGGAAACGATCCCGGGAGTTAGGTTTGCAATAGTAGAGAATATCAAGTATAATAGAGAAAAATTGACTGTTGCTGACAAATGACAGTTTAAGAAAAATGGGAGGTAGAATATGAGTATGACACTGGAACAGGCTAAGGAGAAGCTTGCAAAGTATGGTCAGGAACATGTTCTGAAGTATTACGGGGAACTTACCGAAGAGGAGAAGCAGGGGATTCTGGAGCAGATCGAGGCTACGGATATGAGCATTCTGGAAGCTTGTAAGCACAAGGAAGATCTGGCAAAAAAGGGAGTGATCACTCCCCTTGCTGCAATGCAGTTAGATGAGATTGAAGCAAACAGAGAGAGTTTCACGGCGACCGGTATTGAGGCGATCCGTGAGGGCAAGGTAGCAGCGGTTCTTTTAGCAGGCGGCATGGGTACCAGACTGGGCTCTGACAATCCCAAGGGAATGTACAATGTGGGACTGACCCATGAGCTGTATATTTTTGAGTGTCTGGTCAATAATCTGCTGGAAGTCGTACATCAGGCAGATGCATGGATCCATCTGTTCGTGATGACCAGTGATAAGAATAACGATGCCACCATCGCATTTTTACAGGAACATGACTATTTTGGATACAAGGCGGAGTACGTGCACTTTTTCAAGCAGGAGATGGCGGCTGCCACCGATTACGATGGCAAGATTTATTTAGAGGAGAAGGGCAGGCTGTCCACATCTCCCAACGGTAACGGCGGCTGGTTCATTTCCATGAAAAATAACGGCATGCTGGATATCGTACATAACGAGGGAATTGAATGGCTGAATGTATTTGCTGTGGACAACGTCCTGCAGCGTATCGCGGATCCCTGCTTTATCGGTGCTACGATCCAGAGAGGCTGTGTCGTAGGCTCCAAGGTGGTCCGCAAGAATGCACCGGATGAAAAAGTAGGAGTTATGTGCTTGGAGGACGGCAGACCTTCCATCGTGGAGTACTACGAGCTGACTGATGAACTGATGAATGCGAAGGATGAAAAGGGCGATCCTGCATATAATTACGGAGTTATCCTGAATTACCTCTTCAAAGTGCAGGATCTGGAGAAGATCATGGAAGAGAAAATGCCCCTGCACATCGTAGAGAAGAAGATCCCGTATCTGAATGAGAACGGAGAACCGGTGAAGCCGGAGGCTCCCAACGGCTACAAATTCGAGAGTCTGGTCCTGGATATGATCCACCAGATGGACAGCTGTCTGCCCTTCGAGGTAGTCAGAAGAAAAGAATTCGCCCCCATCAAGAATAAGACCGGTGTGGATTCGGTAGAGAGTGCAAGAGAACTGCTCGTTGAGAATGGTGTCGTGCTGTAAACATTTCGACAGATTTTCACAACATAAGGTTATTGAGAAAATAACAGAATTACAGTAAGCTGATACTGTAAGAAACGAAGAAAGAAACTCATCCGGATCTGGCAGATGAGAGATTGTGCGGTCGCAGCAGTGAACAAATGGTATTGTCCGGTATGCGGCGGATAGGAGAGAGAGTATGAGAATTTTGGTAACAGGTGGTGCCGGATTCATCGGCAGTCATACCGTAGTAGAATTACAGCAGGCAGGCTATGATGTTGTTGTATTGGATAATCTCTGCAATGCAAGTGAGAAGGTGATCCCCAGAGTAGAAGCCATCACCGGCAAAAAGGTTCCTTTTTATAAGGCAGACATTCTGGATCGTGAAGCGCTGGAGGAGATCTTTAGCAAGGAGCAGATCGATGCAGTCATCCATTTTGCAGGACTGAAGGCAGTCGGCGAGTCCGTACAGAAGCCCTGGGAATATTACGAGAACAATATTGCAGGTACATTGACTCTGGTAGATGTTATGAGAAAACACGGCGTGAAGAGCATCATCTTCTCTTCCAGTGCTACCGTATATGGCAATCCTGCATTTGTTCCCATCACAGAGGAATGCCCCAAGGGACAGTGCACCAACCCTTACGGCTGGACCAAATCCATGCTGGAGCAGATCCTGACCGACATTCAGAAGGCAGATCCCGAATGGAACGTGATCCTGCTTCGTTACTTTAACCCGATCGGAGCACACAAGAGCGGTACCATTGGTGAGAACCCCAACGGTATCCCCAACAACCTGATGCCTTACATCACACAGGTGGCAGTTGGCAAGCTGAAAGAGCTGGGTGTGTTCGGTGATGATTATGATACCCCCGACGGAACCGGCGTGCGTGATTACATCCATGTAGTAGACCTGGCAAAGGGTCATGTGAAGGCTCTGAAGAAGATCGAGGAGAATGCGGGACTGAAGATCTATAACCTGGGAACCGGCGTAGGATACAGCGTTCTGGATATTGTGAAGAACTTTGAAGCAGCTACCGGTGTGAAGATTCCTTATGTGATCAAGCCCCGTCGTGCAGGCGATATTGCTACCTGCTATTCCGATGCTTCTCTGGCAGAGAAGGAGCTCGGCTGGAAAGCTGAGAACGGCATCAAGGAAATGTGTGAAGATTCCTGGAGATGGCAGAAGAACAATCCCAACGGATACGAAGAATAAATAAAACTTAGAAGACCGTATGGTGAAATACCATACGGTCTTCTTTTTTGTATAGAGGTCACATTACTGAGATCATGCGACATACAGATACATGAAGATAAAGTGGCAGATGCTTCCGCCCATGACAAACAAATGGAACACTTCGTGGGAGCCGAAGGATTTATGCTTCGAGTTAAAGATCGGAAGCTTCAGTGCATAGATCACTCCGCCGACGGTATAAATGATACCTCCTGCCAGCAGCCACAGAAATGCGGGTGTGGACAGCGTGTTTAACAGAGGACCGAAGACCAACACGCATACCCAGCCCATGGCGATGTAAATAATGGAAGAAAACCATTTGGGACAGGTGATCCAGAAGGCTTTTATCAGCATACCGACAGCGGCGATTCCCCACACGAGGGCAAGCAGGGTATAACCCAGTTTTCCACCCAGTACGATCAGACATACCGGAGTATAGGATCCGGCGATCAGTACGAAGATCATCATATGGTCTAATTTGCGGAAGATGCGGAGGCTTCTTCCGGTGAGGTCTACGGAATGATAAGTGGCACTGGCGCCGTACAACAGGATCATACTTCCCATGAAGATCGCCATCGCCAGAAGATTCTCCTGACCGGACTGAATCCCCGCTTTTATCAACAGAGGTACAGCTGCGAAGACTGCCATCATCATGGCGATGAAATGTGTAATGGCACTGCCGGGTTCTCTTATTGTGATCTGCATAAAAACTCCTCCTTTTCCTGCGGTGTGAGCCGCCTGCGAATCTGATATATTCAGGACTATTTTATCCTGTAATCTCAACTACTATTACAAAAATAACAAGATGTATTATTAAAAACAATTATATGTAGTTCCCAAAACTACATCCTGCAAAGCAAATGGTAGCGCAGAAAATGAGAAAAGTCAATATGGATCCTGTATTTTGGGAAAAAAGTATCAATCTTCCTCGATGATCTGAATTTCCAGATAATCAAAATCGATGGCTTCGATGAAACTGTCCCGGGTAAAGCGGGTCTTATTATAACGCTTGAAATCCGAAATATTTATATCCAGCCAGATGGGGGTGGCGAGGTCGAACTTATGACAGACCTCGTTCAGAGTATGGAAGACCTTATGCGTACGGGTGTCGGCACTGCCATCTTCCAGGCAGATATCCTTCAGAATATGATTGCTTTTAATGATTTTTGCCCACATACGAAACATAAGAGATCTCCTTGCATATTATTTTAGTACGGATTATTCCTCATTATAATACAATAAAAGTGCCTAATCAATCTTAAAAAATAATAAAGGTTTTGTTAAAATTATACATTTTTGACAGAAGATATGGTATAATTATGTTAATTGAGTAGTGGGGAATCATGTTTTTATGCAATGACAGAGAAGATTGAGAGGTAATATGGAGTTTAAAGTAGAGAACGGGGACGGAATCGACAGCTGGAAGGAGGTTACGCTGGTATACAGTGCGGCACTGCGTCAGATGGAGACGAAGATGCAGATCCTGAATGATGAATTTCAGCATGTACACCAGTATAATCCTATTGAACATATCAAGGCGCGGATCAAGACTCCGGAGAGTATTGTCAAAAAGCTGAAGCGTTACGGACAGGAATCCACCATAGACAATATGGTAAAATACATAAACGATATCGCGGGCATCCGTATCATCTGTTCCTTCACTTCCGATATCTATCGTATCGCGGATATGATCCGGGATCAGAAGGATATCCGAGTAATCGCAGTGAAGGATTACATCACCTATCCCAAGGCAAGCGGTTACAAAAGCTACCACATGATCGTCAGCATTCCGGTGTACCTGTCGGATCGCACGGTGGATACGAAAGTAGAGATTCAGATCCGTACGGTAGCCATGGACTTTTGGGCGAGCCTGGAGCACAAGATCCATTATAAGTTCGAAGGCGATGCACCGGAGAATATTAAGAATGAGCTGGTAGAATGTGCGCGGATGGTATCCGATCTGGATGCACGGATGCTGTCTCTGAATGAAGAGATTTTAGCAATCAGCAAAAAGCAGGAAGAAGAAAAAAGACAGAACGCATGAACATCTAAAAGAGCTTTCCTATTGGGAAGGCTTTTTTTAGTAAACTCCCATAAAATGAGGAGTGCCCAGACACCTTTCGGCGCCTGGGCTATTATGAAAAAATTTATCTTATATGCTTTGTTATCCGGAAGTCTTATCTCTTCCTTGACTGTATCTAAAGTATACCAACCAATTATGAACAAAATATGAACACAATGTGAAAACTTGGTGAATTTTACGAAAAAGCACAGAAACAAAAAAAGAAACTGTACAAATTGCATAAAAATGTGCAGGTGTAAGAAATGCAGTATTCATGGGGTTTTGGTTGTAACCGGAGAATAAACATGATAAAATAGGAGCAGTTGAAAAGGTAAACAGTTCACATGAGGGACAAAATATGTTTGGAGGAAGATGGATGGATACTTTTATGGATAAACTTGCACAAAAGTTGAATGCGCAGGAAATGATCAGAGCCAATTCCGCAGCGGATGCCGAAGAGATGGATCAGCTGAAGAGTCAGCTGCGCGAATACGATGAATGTCTGGCACAGATGCAGCAGGTCAATAAAGAATTAAAGGCAATCAACCACGAGATGGAGAAGCTGATGTCCGAGACCATCGCTCCGGAAGTGAAGAAGTTATCCGAAGAGAGCGTAGCTGCTATTGAGAAGCTTCAGCAGGAGAATGCGGACAAGCTGGAAGAACTGGGACAGCGCTACATTGCCAAGCTGGAGGAACTTAAGCAGAGCACCGAGGTACTGGATGAGCTGCAGAAGCATTTGGATGAGAAGTTAAATGCTACCGAGGAAAATGTGCACAAGGAATGCGTAAAGGTATACCGCAATGTACAGGCTGCCGTAGTGGAAGAGAACGAGAAACAGACCGAGGCGATCGCTAAGAAGGTTAAGTCCTGCCTTGGGGGCAGACTGAACGGTGTGCTGGGAGTATCGATCGCTGCACTGTTGGTGGCTGCGGCAGATATTGTCCTGCATGTATTGAGTATTCTTCATATCTTCTAGGAAATACGGAAACGAGGTTAGCTATGAGCAAGGAACTTTGGAAGCCGGGGAATATGTTATATCCGCTCCCGGTGGTCATGGTGAGTCTGGCAGACGCAGAGGGGCATCCCAACATTATTACATTAGCATGGGTCGGAACGGTGTGCACCAATCCACCGATGGTATCCATCTCCGTGCGACCGGAGAGATACTCTTATCCGATCTTAAAGGAAACCGGGGAATTTGTCATTAATCTGACTACGAAGGAACTGACCTTTGCCACGGATTACTGCGGTGTCAAGAGCGGCCGTGATGTGGACAAATTCAAAGAGATGGGACTTACGGCAATTCCTGCGTCAGTAGTGAAGGCACCGATGATCGGGGAGAGCCCGGTAAATATCGAGTGTAAGGTCCGCGAGGTTAAGTCACTTGGATCCCATGATATGTTTTTGGCGGATGTTGTGGCAGTCCATGCCGATGAAAAATATATGGACGAGAAGCATAAGTTCCACCTGGAGCAGGCAGAGCCCATCATTTATTCCCACGGCACCTATTTCGCCTGCGGGGAACAGCTGGGGACTTTCGGTTACAGCGTGAAAAAACAATAAGGAAACAATAAAGAAAACAATAAAGAAACGGGAAAAAGCGCTTGACGTTTTTCTCACGGTTCGGTATCATAATAAAAAACACAATACTGACATTACTATATACTACAAAGAAGTAGCATCAGACGGGAGTCTGATGCTTTTTTTGTTCTTTTATCAGGAAAGTCCGGGTGAAGCATATGACACAGTTAGACAAAAATATCGCATTTAATTTAAAGAGGATCCGCAAATCCAAAAATATGAGTCTGGATATGCTGGCGGAGCGCACCGGGGTAAGCAAGAGTATGCTGGGGCAGATTGAAAGAGGAGTGTCGAATCCTACGGTATCCACCATCGGCAAGATCGTGGATGGATTAAAGGTACCCTTCGAGCAGCTGATCTACGACAGACAGGAATTCATGGTAATGCCTTCTTTAGAGGAGGCACCGGTTTTCCGGGCAAAGGAAGGCGAATACCGGATCTATGTGATGCTGCCCTACGATGCGGGCAGGAACTTTGAAATCTATCAGGGAGAAGTGGCGCCGGGTGCACAGATGGAGAGCGAATCCCACGGGGAAAATACCTGGGAATACCTGACTGTGGTATCCGGGGAAGTGGAACTGTATCTGGAAGATAAGAGCTTCCGCGTGAAGACAGGAAGCTCTCTCTATTTTGCCAGTGACAGAAGACATGTCTATCGTAATATCGGTGGTGGAAAAGCGGTAGTTACGATGCTCGTTACCACACAGCGTTAGATTATAGAATGAGATTATAAAAAACGCCCTCTTTTGATGGCATCTTTGCCGTATTTTGTACGGATATCGTCCAGAGCGGCGTCCAGCTTTTGCTGCTTCTCGGAGCGGGGTGCGGCAAAGTCAAAGAGACTCAACTGGATCGGTTCGTCCTCCGGTACCAGCTTCGAAGTCCGGACGCCTAAGAGCCGTATGGGAGAGGAATCCCACAGTTCGTCAAAAAGTGCACAGGCATCCTCGTACAGGAGATTCACTGAAGCCGTGGGAGTATCCAGAGGCATCTGGTGGGATACATTCCGGAAATCGCTGTAGCGGATCTCTGCACAGATCTGCCCCGCCAGCTGGTGGGAAGCGCGTAAGCGCCTGCCTACGGATTCGCACAGAGACAGCAGTACCTTGCAGGCATCCTCCCGCGTCAGGGCATCACAGCTTAATGTAGTGGAGTTGCCGATACCTTTTGCCCGGGAAGGCTCTGTGACTACCGTGGATTCATCGATGCCGTTGGCATATTGCCACAGACTGCGGCCGTGGCTTTTTAAATGTGCTTCTAAGATGGCAGGATCGGTATGCGCCAGATCCCCGATGGTGAGAATGCCCAGCTTACGAAGGGTCTCCGCACTGGAACGCCCACAGGTGAACAGGGTAGAGACGGGCAGAGGCCACATTTTCTGCGCAATTTCACTATGATACAGCGTGTGTGTTTTATCGGGCTTCTGAAAATCAGACGCCATTTTCGCAAGGACCTTTCGGTCCGAGATTCCCACATTTACTGTGAACTTGAATTTTTCGAAGACAGAATGCCGGATGTAGGCAGCGGCCTCACAAGGAGAGGCGTAGTTTGCCGCAATGGGAGTATAGTCCATATAGCATTCATCTATGCTGACCTGCTCGATGTCCGGGCAGATATTCGACAGGTGTTCCATGAGCAGCTGGCTTTTTGTGCGGTACATATTGTGGTCCGGAGATGCCATTACGAGATGGGGACACTTGCGCAGGGCATTCACGACCGGTTCGCCGGTAGTGATACCGTAGGCCTTGGCAGGTATGGATTTTGCCAGTACCACACCATGCCTGGTAGCAGTGTCGCCGCCAACGATGGCCGGAATCGTGCGCAGATCCACCGGATCTCCATGCTCAAGCCTGTGCAGGGCGGTCCAGCTTAAAAAGGCGGAATTCACATCAATATGAAAAATGATCGCATCCTGCATGGGAGACTCCTTTCCAAAATATCAGTAAACATCTTAAGTATAGCATACATCAGTCGGAAAGGAAATAGAAAAACCGAACATACATTCTTTCTTTACAAGGTATAGAAATGCTGATAGAATCAATATGTTACAAAGTTATTACAGTAAGAAAGGTATATAGGAAGTCCGGTTTGGACATACTGTATACTGTTGATAGATACCATAGATCGAGAAGGAATTCATGAAGAAACTGACATCTTACTCTAAAAGAGTAAAATATACATATGTGAAAACGACGCTTGCCACACTTTTTGTGAGCCTGTTTTTCCTGAAAGGGTACGCAGCGTTTGAAAAGACCGGAGAGAATTATTTCCATGTATTCTTGAACGGCAACGAGATCGGAACGGTCGGAGAGGCCGACAGAGCAGAACAGCTTTTACAGGAAGCCAGGAGAAATATAGCATCCGGAAGCGATGACATTCTGTTTATGGATGCAGATCTGACAATGGTCGGTGAGGAAGTGCTGTGGGGCACGTTGGACAATGAGGACAGCATGCTGGCAGCCATGGAACGGGAGCTGGAGAACAGCATCCGTGAGACTTCCCACAGATCCTACACCATGAAAGTAAATGAATATATGGTCAACCTTGCCAGCGTGGAAGAGGTTACTTCCCTGCTGCAGGCAGCGGTGGACAAATACGACACCGAAGATAAATTCAGTGTGGAACTGACCCACGACGCGCAGAAAGAATTCAATGTGCTGACCACCGAGGTGGTAAATAAGCAGGAACTGACAGCGCAGGAAGAGCAGAAGGCAGAAGCTATCTATGCGGGAGGCGTACAGATCGCACTGAATCAGGCAGGTGCCCAGGCAGAGGAACAGGGCGAAAAAGATTTCGGAGATTATGATCTGGGTCTGATGACCATGGATTTTGCGGAAAAGGTAGAGATTGTAGAGACCTATCTGCCGGAAAGCATGCTGACACCGTTAGACCAGGCCATCGAAGATGTGATCAAGGATCAGGAGACTCCCGGAGAATACGAAGTTGTCAGCGGAGATACCCTGTCTGAGATCTCTATCAAAGTCAATATTCCCATTGACCAGATCATTGCCATGAACAGTGAGACGCTGACGGATGAGAATTCCACGATCCGTGTGGGAGACAAGCTGATCATTACCGTGCCGGAGCCCGAGCTGTCCGTGGAGCGCATGGAACAGAATTACTACGAAGAAATCTACGATGCAGATGTAATCTATGTGGATAACGATTCCTGGTATACGACACAGACCAAGATCTTACAGCAGCCGTCCGCGGGCTTCCGCCGCGTGGTGGCAGACGTATCCTATCTGAATGACAGAGAGGTGACCAGGGATATTCTGAAGGAAGAGGTTGTTATGGAGGCGGTTCCGAAGATCGTAGAACGGGGAACCAAGATTCCTCCCACCTATATCAAGCCGATCTCCGGCGGACGTCAGTCGTCCGGATTCGGACGCAGAAAGTCGCCTACCAAGGGTGCCAGCAGCTATCATAAGGGAGTAGACTGGTCGGTTCCTACCGGAACTGCGGTATTTGCATCCTGCGGCGGAACCGTTGTGAAAGCCGGATGGGGAAGCGGATACGGTTATTGTGTCTACATTAACCATGAGGACGGCAGACAGACCAGATACGGTCATTTAAGCAAGGTACTGGTCAAGGCAGGGCAGACGGTAAAACAGGGAGAACGTATCGCACTCAGCGGAAATACCGGTATCAGTACGGGACCTCATCTTCATTTTGAGATTCTGATTAACGGCAGCCAGGTGAACCCGCTCAAGTACCTGAATTAGGGTGTTGTATTTACAAATTCCCCAAAATGTGGTATAAGTGCTTAAGAAGGTTTTTTCTGATCTGAGAATAACAGAGGTAAGAACAATGGAACAATACGCAATCAAAGGCGGTAATCCATTAGTCGGAGAAGTGGAAATAGGAGGTGCTAAGAATGCGGCACTTCCTATTCTTGCTGCTTCCGTAATGACGGATGAGACTGTTTATATAGAAAATATGCCGGATGTAAGAGACACGAACGTACTTTTGTGCGCTATGGAGAACATTGGCGTGATCGTAAAGCGTACCGATCGCCATAAGGTGACCCTCAATGCATCCAATATCAGTGAACTTGTAGTAGAAGATGAAAATATCAAGAAGATCAGAGCGTCCTATTATCTGATCGGTGCTCTGCTTGGCAAATACAAGCATGCGGAAGTGGCACTTCCCGGCGGATGTGATATCGGTTGTCGTGCTATTGACCAGCACATCAAAGGATTCCGTGCCCTGGGTGCAGAGGTGAAGATCGAGCATGGACTGATCAAGACCCATGCAGAGCATCTTCGTGGCAGCCATATCTATATGGATGTGGTCAGCGTTGGTGCTACCATCAATATCATGATGGCCGCTGTAATGGCAGAAGGCACCACCATTATCGAGAATTCAGCGAAGGAACCCCATGTGGTAGACCTGGCGAACTTTTTGAACAGTATGGGAGCCAACATCAAGGGCGCCGGTACGGATGTGATCCGTATTAAGGGTGTATCCCATCTGCACGGTACCGAGTATGCCGTGATCCCTGACCAGATCGAGGCGGGCACATTTATGTTCGCGGCAGCGGTGACCAAGGGCGATGTAACGGTGAAAAATGTGATTCCCAAGCATCTGGAGTCCATTACGGCGAAGTTGCTGGAGATCGGCTGTGAAGTAGAGGAGGCGGATGACTGTATCCGCGTGGTGGCATCCAAGCCTCTGCAGCATACCCAGGTGAAGACTCTGCCCTATCCGGGATTCCCCACAGATATGCAGCCGCAGATCACCGTGGCACTGGGACTGTCCAAGGGGACCAGCATCGTGACCGAGAGTATTTTCGAGAACCGGTTCAAATATGTAGATGAACTGACCCGTATGGGAGCCAATATCAAAGTAGAGGGCAATACTGCCATCATTGACGGTGTATCCAGATATACCGGAGCGAATATTTCCGCACCGGATCTGCGGGCAGGTGCTGCACTGGTACTGGCAGCAATGTCTGCGGAAGGCTTTTCCACCGTGGATGATATCCGTTATATCGAGAGAGGCTACGAAGACTTCCATCTGAAATTACAGGGACTGGGAGCGCAGATCGAGTTGGTCGAAACCGAGAGAGATTTACAGAAGTTCAAATTAAAGATCGGTTGATCCTGTCGGGATCGCTGATGCTACAACTGAACGAGTGCTACAACTGAGAAAAAATGTCTGTTGACAAATAGGGCATCTCATAGTAAGCTAGCCTACGTAGAAAAGTTCATATAGACTTTCCCTTATTCAGAGTGGTGGAGATACATAGGATCGATGAAGCCACGGCAACCCCGCAGAATGCGGAAGGTGCCCACCTGAGCGAGCAATTGTCGAACAATAAGAGGATTTGATCAATCGTTAAATCAGTCCGCTTAGTAAAGCGGACTTTTTTGTATCATTCAGAACCATGAAATAGTCTCAATGAGCAAAAGGAAAGCATCGAAGATGCGATTTTGCAAATGAAGATATGAATGATAGGACTTTAGTAACTTATACACTAGACCCTCTTCCCATAGGGAAGCAGAATGGAGGACAAATGGAAAAACGTTTATTTACATCGGAGTCTGTAACCGAAGGACATCCCGATAAAATCTGTGATGCTGTATCCGATGCGGTGCTGGATGCACTGATGGAGCAGGATCCGTTCAGCCGTGTAGCATGTGAGACCTGTACCAACACCGGTTTCGTACTGGTAATGGGTGAGATCACGACCAAGGCTAACATTGATATTCCCGCTATCGTTCGTAAGACTGTGACCGAGATCGGTTACGACTCTTCCGAGAAGGGATTCGATGGCAATACCTGTGCCGTTATGGTGTCTCTGGACAAGCAATCCGCCGATATTGCTATGGGCGTAGACAAGGCACTGGAAGCAAGAGAGAGCCATATGACTGACGAGCAGCTGGATGCGATCGGTGCAGGAGACCAGGGCATGATGTTCGGTTTCGCTACCGATGAGACTCCGGAATATATGCCGTATCCCATCTCCCTGGCACACAAGCTGACCAGACAGCTGACCAAGGTGCGTAAGGACGGAACATTATCTTATTTAAGACCTGACGGCAAGAGCCAGGTATCCGTAGAATATGATGAGAATGGCAAGCCTGTCCGTCTGGAAGCTGTCGTTCTGTCTACCCAGCATGACGAGCATGTATCTCAGGAACAGATTCATGAGGATATCAAGAAATATGTATTCGATCCCGTTCTGCCCGCAGACATGATCGATGCAGACACCAAGTTCTTCATCAATCCTACCGGACGTTTCGTGATCGGCGGACCTAACGGTGACAGCGGACTGACCGGTCGTAAGATCATCGTAGACACCTACGGCGGATATGCACGTCACGGCGGCGGAGCTTTCTCCGGCAAGGACTGCACCAAGGTGGACAGAAGTGCCGCTTACGCCGCTCGTTACGTTGCGAAGAATATCGTAGCGGCCGGACTGGCTGAGAAGTGTGAAATTCAGCTGTCTTACGCTATCGGTGTAGCACAGCCTACCTCCATCATGGTAGATACCTTCGGTACCGGCAAACTGCACGATGACAAGCTGGTAGAGATCATCCGTGAGAACTTTGACTTAAGACCCGCAGGCATCATCAAGATGCTGGATCTGCGCAGACCTATCTACAAGCAGACCGCTTCCTACGGTCACTTTGGACGTACTGATGTGGATCTGCCCTGGGAGAAACTGGACAAGGTGGATCTGTTAAAGAAGTACTTGTAAGTGGAACGACAGCTGTCAATGAAATAAATGTGGAGCGTCTTTTGCGACACATTTATGAATTGGGTGCATGGCTCGTAACGTAGGGCTTCCGTAGACCACTCGGGGAGTTCTGTTTGTATTATAAACGCCATTTTTGCTAAAAAAATACAAAAACATGAGATTTTGCCATGTAAAAAGCTGTTATTTTCGCTGAGCGTGCAAAATGAAGAAATTCCGTACAAAAATTCCTGATTTGGGAACTTTTTTGTACGGAATTCATTGTTTTTAGGGTTTTTACACCAAACTGGAGAGTTACGAAAGCATAGCCACTCTAGAGAACAAGAAAGACCTGGCGTGGGCATTTGCGCACAAATCCCAGTCATATTCAATACGCGGGGCATAATCATCAATAATAGTCAATTAAGCCCCGGTAGTTTATGTTACGCGGGGCGTGATCATCAATAATAGTTAATTAAGCCCCGGTAGTTTATGTTGCGCGGGGCGTAATCATCAATAATAGTCAATTAAGCCCCGGTAGTTTATGTTGCGCGGGGCGTAATCATCAATAATAGTCAACTAAGCCCCGGTAGTTTATGTTACGCGGGGCGTGATCATCAATAATAGTTAATTAAGCCCCGGTAGTTTATGTTACGCGGGGCGTAATCATCAATAATAGTCAATTAAGCCCCGGTAGTTTATGTTACGTTGGGCGTGATCATCAATAATAGTCAATTAAGCCCTGGTAGCTTTCATTACGCGGGGCGTAATCATCAAATCTTGTGTATAACGCCCCGTATCTTGATTTAAGGGTACAGAGGAGCTTGTTCCTGTCTCCTGTGCCCACGCTGAGGCGGAAGAAGGGCACAGACTAGCTTGTTCCTGTCTCCTATGCCCACGCTATGGCAGAAGAAGGGCACAGACTAGCTTGTTCCTGTCTCCTATGCCCACGCTATGGCAGAAGAAGGGCACAGAGGAGCTTGCTCCTGTCTCCTGTGCCCACGCTGAGGCGAAAGAAGGGTACAGAGAAGCTTGTTCCTGTCTCCTATGCCCACGTTGAGGCGGAAGAAGGGGCACAGGCGGAACTTGTCCGGTCTACGACAGCCTTACGTTACGAGCCATGCACTCAA
>DLZQ01000048.1:24566-26636 GCA_003447295.1 Lachnospiraceae bacterium | reverse complement strand
TTGGCAGTTCTCCGCAATGAGCCTCGCTATTCATAAGATTGTCAGCAAAAAACGCTGCCAATCTTATGAATAGCGAGGCGTTCGCCGCATCACGGCAAAAGTAAAAACCGTGATCTGTGAGCAAGCTCCCAATCACGGTTCTTATTTTGCCTATGCGCGGCTCATTGCTCGCGTAACTTTCAAGTTAGTAAGAAATGCATAATACCACCCGGAAGGGAGTATATCACCAAACTCCCCGGGTGGTATTCAAGGAACAATCAATGATCGTTGCAGTGGGTTATTTCGTCTCGTCAGCAGCTTCGGCCTCGTCAGTCTCTTCCTGACCGTATGCGCCGATATGGAACAGCTGCTGCTTACCGGAGGTTGTGACATGGACGCCCTTCTCCTCCAGCTTCAGATCTTTCACATACATGGTCTTGGTCGTCTGAGGCAGTGTGGCAAGATCGATCTCAATGGGCTCCAACAGATGTGCGGGATCAGCCTTGTAATGAACCTCAGCCAATTCTGCCTCGAAGATACCCTGTACCTTGTCCTCGTTCAGATATACAATAGGAACCGTCGCAGATACGACTTCACCGGCTACCAGAGCCTGGAAGTCCAGAGCCATATATTTCTTGGTAAGAGGATCAAAATCAATGTTTTTCACCAGAACATCAACGTTTTTGCCATCCAGTTCCAGATAAGCCTGTGTACCTTCTTTTGCATTTTTAATAAAAGCAGCTGCATCCTTCTCAGTGAACTTCAGGGAAACATTCGCTGCCATTTCCTTTCCGTACAGAACGCCGGTGATAAAACCATCTCTTCTTAATTTCTTTGCCTTTTCGTCAGGATTTCTTTTTTCAGCTTTTAATGTCAACATAATAATTTCCTCCTCGATCTCTACGTTTGTTTTGTGTAGAAGAGAGCTTGTGAGAAGTTCTTTTTGCACTATGGCTATTATAGCACATATAGAACAAAACAAACAGTAAAAATGTCACAAAAATGAAAGGAAAATAACACAAAAAAATGAAAAAATTTTGAAAATGCCGCATGAAATATAAAGTATCCAAGAAAGGTAAGCAAGATAAATAATCAGAAAGATAACTTAATACATAAAAAGCGATGCGCAAAAGCAGTACATAAATATAGTACGCAAAAAGTGATACAACAAAAAGATGATACCAATGGAAAAATAAATAGATGTCATGTAATATGTCACAAGAATGCACGACAAAAAAGTACAAAGCACACGTTATAACATCACAACAATAAAGCAAATGGTTGCATAACTGTTTCAAATAGGTTATACTTGCTACAATACATTTGAATTTTCTGGGAGGACATAAGGATGGATATGAATATTGTATGCCTGGATCTGGAAGGCGTATTAGTACCGGAGATCTGGATTGCATTTGCAGAGGCGAGCGGAATTCCGGAATTAAAGAGAACAACCAGAGACGAGCCGGACTATGACAAGCTGATGAAATGGAGACTGGGAATCCTGAAGGAACATGGACTGGGATTGAAGGAGATTCAGGAGACAATCGCGAAGATTGATCCAATTCCCGGTGCGAAGGAATTTCTGGACGAATTGCGTTCCATAACCCAGGTCATTATTATCAGCGATACTTTTTCACAGTTTGCAGGTCCGTTGATGAAAAAGCTGGGTTACCCCACGATCTTCTGCAACTCTCTGGAGGTAGCCGATAATGGTGAGATCACCGGATTCAGGATGCGTGTGGAAAATTCTAAATATACGACGGTAAAAGCTTTGCAGTCCATCGGCTTCCAGACCATCGCCAGTGGAGACAGCCACAATGATCTGGGTATGATTCAGGCCAGCAAGGCAGGCTTCCTGTTCAAGAGTACCGAACAGATCAAAAAAGATCATCCGGAGCTTCCGGCCTATGAGACCTATGACGAACTGATGGCAGCCATCAAAAAAGCATTATAATCTCCTATATTACTATTACTACGAAAAACTCTCCGGATAGATGTTATTCTGTTGAGGAGAGTTTTCTGTGTATACAGTGAATGCGTTTAATGGAGAATATTGATCCGCCACACACGGAAAACAGGGAAAAGACAAAT
>DLZQ01000048.1:3331-24330 GCA_003447295.1 Lachnospiraceae bacterium | reverse complement strand
TTATCAACCAATAGTAAGGAGAGGAAAATGTTCGAAAATTTGAAAATCAGGCAGCGCCTGAAAAAAGCGTTTGCCATTATTGTAGTTATATCATCTATTGCAGGAGTGCTCGGAGCACTGGCAATGATCGTTACCATGAACCGCTATCAGCATGCATTGACCAATTACGGTTTTTCACAGGGAGATATCGGTAAGGCCATGACTGTATTCACGGATGTAAGATCCGCAACCCGTGGAATCATAGGATATACCGACCCGGATCTGGTGAACGGTCTGATCACGACTCACGATGAGAAGAAGCAGGCTTTTCTTGAATACTGGGAAGTTGTCGGCGAGACTGTTGTTTCTTCAAAGGAGAAGGAACTGTATGATCAGGTAAATGAGCAGATTCAGCAGTACTGGGAACTGGATCAGCAGGCCATTAATACCGGTAAGGTGGATATGGAAGAGAAGCGTATGCAGGCACAGGATCTGATGCAGAATCAGGTAGCACCGCTTTATAATGAAATTTATGATACCATGCGTGAACTTATGAACGAGAATGTCCGTGAAGGAGATTCCCTTTCTTCCATGATGAATATCATGGGATTTATCTTCCTGCTTATCATTGTTGGTGTGATCGTGCTGGCAATTATCATTGCAACGAGAATGGGACATGCAATCTCTCAGGGAATCGCAGCACCGCTGGATGCATTGGCAAAGCGTCTGGAGACTTTTGCACAGGGTAATCTGTCCGATCCGTTCCCGACACTGAACAGTAAGGATGAGATCGCTGACATGATTCATTCTGCAAATGAAATGGCAGAAAAGCTGAGTTTTGTCATTGCCGACACCGGAGAAGTTATGAGTCAGATGGCAAACGGCAATTACAACATCACTTCCAGGAACCCGGATATGTATCAGGGTGATTTTGAACAGTTGTTTCTGTCTATCCGTAACATGAAGACACAGATGGTTCAGACACTGCGTTCCATCGAGGAGGCTTCCAGGCAGGTATCCGCAGGTGCAGCTAATCTGGCAGATGCTTCCCAGAATCTGGCAGAGGGCGCTACCGAGCAGGCAGGTGCCGTAGAAGAACTGCAGGCTACCATTACCAGCATTACTTCCAATATTGAGCAGGCTGCTGAACAGGCACAGGAGTCCTATGAGCAGGCCAGAAAATATGTAAACGAAGCAGATAACAGCAGAGCAGAGATGAAGGCCATGGTGGATGCTATGGCAAGAATCAGTGATACTTCCAGCAAGATCGGTAACATTATTTCCGAGATTGAGGATATTGCATCCCAGACCAACCTGTTGTCCCTGAATGCTTCCATCGAGGCAGCCAGGGCAGGTGAGGCAGGCCGTGGATTCGCTGTGGTTGCTGACCAGATCCGTCAGCTGGCAGAGCAGAGTACCAAGTCTGCTGTAGATACCAGAGATCTGATTGAAGGTTCCATGCAGGAGATCAAGGAAGGCAACAAGGCAGCAGACAGCGCTGCTGCTTCCATTGAAATCGTAGTAGATGGTATCGGTAAGATTGCAGAGTCTTCCCGCAGTATCAGCGAGATCTCCAGGGACCAGGCCAATGCCATGGATCAGGCAGAGCAGGGTGTCAACCAGATCTCCGAGGTAGTACAGTCCAACTCCGCTACCGCAGAAGAATCCTCCGCTACCAGCCAGGAATTGTCTGCACAGGCAATCTCTCTGGATGAGCTGATCAGCAAGTTTATTCTTCCACAGGAATAAGAATGGCTGAGACATTGAGAAAAATATAGTATAGCTGGAAAAGCAGGTATCGGCAACGATGCCTGCTTTTTTCTCTGACAGGAAGTGGACAAGGCTATCTGATATGCGATATAATTACAGGGAACGGAACTGGAACAAAATGAGTGAAATGAGGTAATCATAGGAATGGATCAGGAACAGACACCCCATAAGCGCAGAGTGCGGTATAAGGGAAAATATCCTAAAAAATACGAGGAAAAATATAAAGAATTACAGCCGGAAAAATACGGGGATACCATAGCCCATGTCATCAGCAAGGGCAATACTCCCGCAGGCATGCATAGATCCATTATGGTACAGGAGATCCTGGATTTTTTGAAGATCCAGCCGGGAGAGATCGGATTTGACGCGACACTGGGGTACGGCGGACATACGAAGGCTATGCTGGAACAGTTACAGGGCCGTGGTCACATCTATGCCACAGATGTGGATCCGGAAGAGTCTGCCAAGACGAGAAAACGTCTGGCAGAGGCCGGATATGGAGAGGATATCCTGACGATTAAATTGCAGAATTTCTGTACCATAGATGAAATTGCAAAAGAGGCCGGCGGATTTGATTTTATCCTGGCGGATCTGGGAGTATCCTCCATGCAGATCGATAATCCGGAGAGAGGCTTTTCCTTTAAGGTGGACGGACCTCTAGACCTGCGACTGAATCAGACACAGGGCATCAGTGCGGCCGAGCGCTTAGATACGATCAGCAGGGAAGAACTGGCGGGAATGCTCTATGAGAATTCCGACGAGCCCTACTGCGAGGAACTGGCGAAGGCAATCACCGATGAGATCCGTAAGGGACACCGGATCGACACCACGACGAAGCTCAGAGAAGTGATCGAGAAGACACTGGATTTCCTCCCGGAAAAGGAGAAAAAAGATACAATCAAGAAGACCTGTCAGAGAACGTTCCAGGCTCTGCGTATTGATGTGAACCGTGAATTTGAAGTATTGTATGAATTCATGGAAAAGCTGCCGGGAGCCTTAAAACCCGGTGGAAGAGTCGCCATCCTGACGTTCCATTCCGGTGAGGACAAGCTGGTGAAGCAGGCATTGCGGGAAGGCTGCCGCAACGGTGTCTACGAAGACTATGCCAGGGATGTGATCCGCCCTTCCGCGGAGGAATGCGCGCAGAACGGAAGAGCCCGTTCCACGAAAATGCGCTGGGCGATCCGGGCGGAAGAATAACAGACTGACAGATAGAACAAAGGAGGTGTGAGAATGACTGTCATGGAATATATCAATACACACAGGGAAGATATGGAGCCTTGCGAGTGCGAGATCCTGCCGGACGGCAGTGTAGAGGAACCGCAGCCTTCTCATATCAAAAAGCTGGAAGAGATCTCCGGTGAAGATAAACTGACATTGAACAGCCGCATGGAGAAAAATATGGAGCCCATATTTTTCATGGTGGAGTATACCGGCTGTATGTTAGTATGGAGCACCCGTGTTGTGGTGCCTTCCCATCCCACAGCGGCACAGGAAGAGACACTGGAGAACCTGTATTTTGCGGCGATGCTTGCTCCGGGTTATCACAGGGAACAGGCAGGACCGGCCTACGAGGAATGTGTGAAAAAAGCAAAAGAACTGCACTAGACAGGCACTAGAAAGGGAACAGCAAAATGGCGTTTACCCATCTTCATGTCCATACAGAATATTCTCTGCTGGACGGATCCAATAAGATTAAAGAATATGTAGCCAGAGTCAAGGAACTGGGCATGAACAGCGCGGCGATCACCGACCATGGTGTTATGTACGGTGTGATCGATTTTTACCGCGCAGCCAGAGAAGCGGGGATCAAGCCGATCCTGGGCTGTGAGGTGTACGTGGCGCCCAATTCCCGTTTTGACAAGGAATTGACCGGCGGTGAGGACCGTTACCATCATCTGGTGCTGTTGGCGGAGAACAATACCGGCTATGCGAACCTGATGAAGATCGTCAGCCGCGGTTTTACCGAAGGCTATTATTATAAACCCCGTGTGGATATGGAAGTACTGCAGGAGTTCCATGAGGGTATCATTGCGCTGTCTGCCTGTCTTGCGGGAGAAGTGCCCCGGTTTATTTTAAAGGGCATGAAAGAAGAAGCGAGAATGGCAGCCCGTAAGTATGAGGCATGCTTTGGCAAGGGCAACTATTTTCTGGAATTACAGGATCACGGCATCCCGGAACAGCGCACGGTAAATATGGAACTGCTCCAGATGAGCAGGGAACTGGACATTCCCTTGGTGACCACCAACGATGTGCACTATACCTATGCTGAGGATGCGATCCCTCATGACATCCTGCTGTGCCTGCAGACGGGCAAAAAGCTGGCGGACGAGGATCGTATGCGCTACGAGGGCGGACAGTATTATGTCAAGAGCGAAGAAGAAATGAAGGGACTGTTCCCCTATGCCTGGGAGGCGGTGGAGAATACCCAGAGGATTGCGGACCGCTGTAACGTGGAGATCGAATTCGGCGTGACGAAGCTGCCGAAATACGATGTGCCGGAAGGGTACGATTCCTGGAGTTACTTGAATAAGCTCTGCGATGACGGACTGGCAGAACGCTACGGCGACGGTAATCAGCCCGCCGGAGAGACCGGCCAGACTCTCAGGGAACGCCTGGACTATGAGCTTGGCGTTATTCAGAGAATGGGATATGTGGATTACTTCCTGATCGTGTGGGATTTCATCAATTATGCCAAGGAGCACGGGATCCCTGTGGGACCGGGACGAGGCTCCGCAGCGGGAAGCATCGTGGCATATTGCCTGAAGATCACCAACATCGATCCGATTCATTATAATCTGCTGTTTGAACGATTCCTGAACCCGGAACGTGTCTCCATGCCCGATATTGACGTGGATTTCTGCTTTGAACGAAGACAGGAAGTCATTGATTATGTAGGTAGAAAATACGGTAACGACAAGGTGGTGCAGATCGTCACCTTCGGTACCCTGGCGGCGAAAGGTGTCATCCGCGATGTGGGACGAGTCATGGATCTGCCCTATGCTTTCGTGGATTCCATTGCCAAAATGGTGCCAAATGAACTGAACATTACATTAAATAAAGCATTGGAGATGAATCCGGAGTTCCGTAAGCTCTATCAGGAGGATGAGCAGGTACATCACCTGATCGATATGTGCAAACGACTGGAGGGATTACCCAGACATACCTCCATGCACGCGGCGGGCGTAGTCATCTGTCAGAAGTCGGCGGATGAATTTGTGCCCCTGTCCCGGGGCTCCGACGGTTCCATCGTCACCCAGTTCACCATGACAACACTGGAAGAGCTGGGACTTCTGAAAATGGATTTCCTGGGGTTACGTACCCTGACCGTGATCCATGATGCGGTTCAGTTCATTGAAAATACCACCGGCAGACACATTGATGTGGATGCCATCGACTATAATGACCCGAAAGTACTGGCTTCCATCGGCACCGGCAGAACGGAAGGCGTGTTTCAGCTGGAAAGTGGGGGGATGAAGAGATTCATGAAGGAACTGCGTCCCCAGAATCTGGAGGATGTGGTGGCAGGTATCTCCCTGTACCGTCCCGGCCCTATGGACTTTATCCCGAAGTATATTCAGGGTAAGAACCATCCGGATGCCGTCACCTATGCCTGCCCGCAGCTGGAGCCGATCTTAAAGCCCACCTACGGCTGCATCGTATACCAGGAGCAGGTAATGCAGATCGTTCGCGACCTGGCGGGATATACTTTGGGCCGAAGCGATCTGGTACGCCGTGCCATGAGTAAAAAGAAGCAGGCTGTCATGGAAAAAGAGCGGGCAAACTTCATCTACGGTAATCCGGAGGAGAATGTCCCCGGCTGTATTGCCAACGGCATTGATGAGCAGACCGCAGGACAGATCTACGACATGATGATGGACTTCGCCAAGTATGCGTTTAACAAGTCCCATGCGGCATGTTATGCGGTAGTGGCTTACCAGACGGCGTATTTAAAATACTATTATCCCGTGGAATTCATGGCGGCGCTGATGACCTCCGTCATCGATAACCCGAAAAAAGTATCGGAGTATATTTTGAACTGCCGGAACATGAATATCGCCATTCTTCCGCCGGATGTGAATGCGGGAGAAGCCGGATTCTCCGTGACAGATGGCAAGATCCGCTATGCCCTGACGGCCATCAAAGGCGTGGGACGTCCGGTCATCGACAGTCTGGTGCAGGAGCGTAAGGAGAGAGGCCCCTTCACAAACCTGAAGGACTTCATCACCCGTATGTCCGACAAAAAAGAGATGAACAAGCGGGCAATTGAGAACCTGATCAAAGCAGGAGCCATGGACGGACTGGGTGGCACGAGAAAACAGTTCATGAGCGTCTATGTGCAGATCGCGGATCATATTGCGCACGATAAGAAAAACAACCTGGCAGGGCAGATTTCCCTGTTTGATATCGCCGGCGAAGAAGATAAGGAAGAATTCGATATACGGATGCCGAGTGTAGGTGAATACAGCAAGGAAATGCTGCTTGGCTTTGAAAAAGAGGTTCTGGGCGTCTATGTCAGCGGTCATCCTTTAGAGGAATACCAGGAGCTGTGGCAGAGCTGCATCAGCAATACCGCCGGAGACTTTGCACTGGATGAAGAGTCCGGAGAGGTGGAACTGGTTAAGGATCAGGCAAATGCGGTCATCGGCGGACTGATAGCGGATAAAAACGTAAAATACACCAAGAACGACAAGATCATGGCATTTTTAAATGTGGAGGATCTGATCGGCAATGTGGAAGTCGTGGTATTTCCGCAGGTGTATGAGCGTTACAGCACGCTGCTTGTGGAAGATGCGAAAGTGTTTATCCGGGGCAGAGTGTCGTTGGAGGAAGACAAGGACGGCAAGCTGATCTGTGACCAGATCATCAGCTTCGAGGATGCACAGGCAGCCAGAGCGGCGAACCAGCCGTTGTTTCCCAGAAATTACGGAGGCCGGGGAGGCAACATACGTAACGGAAGCTATGGTAACAATAACGGATACCGTAATCCCGGGAACAGCAGCGGACAGTATCCGGTCGGCGCCATGCCAAGCGGACAGACAGGCAGAACGGTGGAACAGACGCAACCCGGCAAACGGCCGCAGGACGCCCAAACCGGGCAGAAAAAAGGGATGCCGGCGGGAGCCTGGATCCAGTTTGCAAACAGAGAAGCCTATAAGGAGCGCGAGCAGGAACTTCTGCAGGCCATAGCGGATTTCAAGGGCGATGATGATGTGGTGATCTTCCTGCGGGATACGAAAAACTACAAGATCCTGCCGTCAAATTTCCGTGTAAAAGCGGATGAAAAATTGCTGGAAAAATTGTATACACTGTTTGGAAAAGAAAATGTTAAATTTATAACGAAACCTATTGAAAACCGTACCAAAATAGATTAAAATAGGAAGTCGAGAAGAGAAAATTATTCGTTCGTTTACTTAGGAGGTAACAGTCATGGCAAAAGAGATTAAGACGATCGGCGTACTGACCAGCGGCGGTGATGCACCGGGAATGAACGCTGCTATCCGTGCAGTTGTTCGTACAGCCATTGCAAGAGGACTGAAGGTTAAGGGTATTAAAAAAGGTTATCAGGGTCTTTTGAATGAAGAAATCATAGATATGGAAGCCAAGGATGTGTCTGACATCATCCAGCGCGGTGGTACCATTCTTGGAACCGCACGTTGCCTGGAGTTCAAGGAGGCGGAAGGACAGAAGAAGGGTGCTGAGATCTGCAAAAAGCATGGTATCGACGGTATCGTTGTCATCGGCGGTGACGGTTCCTACCGTGGTGCGCAGGCTCTGTCCAGACTGGGCATTAATACCATCGGTCTTCCCGGGACCATCGACCTGGATATCGCCTGTACCGAGTACACCATCGGCTTCGACACCGCAGTGAACACTGCAATGCAGGCTATCGATAAGGTTAAGGATACCTCTTCCTCTCACGAGAGATGCAGTATCATCGAGGTAATGGGCAGAAATGCCGGATATATCGCTCTGTGGTGCGGTATTGCCAACGGTGCCGAGGACATCCTGCTTCCCGAGAAGTACGATTACAACGAACAGAATATTATCAATAATATCATTACCAACCGTAAGCATGGCAAGACCCATCACATCATCATCAATGCCGAGGGAATCGGACATTCCACTTCCATGGCCCGCCGTATCGAGGCAGCTACCGGTATTGAGACCCGTGCTACGATCTTAGGTTACATGCAGCGTGGAGGAAGCCCTACTGCGAAGGATCGTTACTACGCATCTATCATGGGTGCTTACGCAGTAGACATCATGCTGGAAGGCAAGACCAATCGTGTCGTTGGTTACCAGCACGGTGAATTCATCGATTTCGATATCGAGGATGCACTGCAGATGGAGAAGGGTATCAACGATTATCAGTTTGAGGTATCTCATTTACTTTCCATCTAATTTAATGATGCCAGGGTCAAAAGGTCTAAGCCCACATGAGCTTACTCATAAGTGGGTGAAAGACCTTAGGACCCGCCCCGATATGAGCATAAAAGTGGGATGATAATCCCACGATATGCGAATAATGGGTAGGGTGCTATGTGCCAGTGGCACATGTCTAGCACGGACCGAAGCGGAGCGGAGACGTGGGAGTGCGTAGCACGGAACAATCCGTAGGTATCAAAGTCGGGGGCTTTTGACCCCGACATCATTTAATTTAACAGTTCAGACATCATGAATAAGAGTGTCTGAACGGATACGAAGACAAAGGCGTTTCCCATTGCGTGGAAGCGCCTTTTTGACTATAATAAACTCATCCATAGAATGCATCCCGACTGCTTGCAGACAGGGGATGAACTCTATGAGATGAGTAAACAAACATATGTAAGTAGGACGATTAGCCCGGATTACGCATGCTTGTTATGGATTCAGGAGTTCGCAGAACGGAGAACCATATTATTATGATCTTTAGGAGCAGGGAGCAGACAGATATGATCACGAGCAGCAACAATGCAAAAGTAAAACAGGTCGTGCAGTGGCAGACGAAGGCGAAGGAACGGCGTAAGGATCACGTATTTTTGGCGGAGGGCGTCAGAATGTGTGAGGAAGCCCCGGTAAAAAGCGTAAGAGAGGTCTATCTCACAGAAGAATTGGAGCAGAAGCTTCGGCAGAATGCCCAAAACGGCGATACTGCATTCTGGGATAAGCTTCAGCAGACCGGCTATGAGACCGTATCCCCGGAGGTATTTGCAAAAATGGCAGATACCCAGACTCCCCAGGGTATCCTTACAGTGTTGGAGCAGCCTTCCTATGATCTGACACAGCTTCTGGAACAGCCGGAGCCTTTATTTTTGATTTTGGAGAATTTACAGGATCCCGGGAACCTGGGAACCATGATCCGTACTGGGGAAGGAGCTGGGATAACGGGTGTTATCATGAATAGTCAGACCGTGGATATCTTCAATCCCAAGACCATCCGTGCCACCATGGGCTCCATATTCCGGGTACCGTTTGTCTATGTGCCGGAGTTATCCCCGGTGCTTACACAGATGCATGAAAAAGGGATCCATACTTATGCGGCCCACCTGAAGGGTAAGGAATATTACGATAGCTTTTCCTTCCGGGAGCCCACCGCATTCCTCATTGGCAATGAAGGAAACGGGCTGACAAAAGAGATCTCAGACCAGTCCGGGCAGTACCTCAAAATCCCCATGGAGGGTAAGGTGGAATCCCTGAATGCCTCGATTGCTGCGGCACTTCTGATGTATGAGGCGCACAGACAGCGAAAACTGTAGGCATAGTAGCGGTTCGGGGCTATATGATATTTAGGTAGGAAAACAGAACAGGAGGACAATGTATTATGAAGATTGGATTTATCGGATTGGGAAATATGGCAACGGCAATGATCGGCGGCATGCTGCAGAAAGGCATTGCAAAGCCGGAGGACATCATCGGTTCTTCTAAGACAGAAGCAACAGCAGAAAAAGTCAAATCAAAATTTAATATTAACACATCGACCGATAACAAAACTGCAGCCGCGCAGGCAGACGTCCTGTTCCTGGCCGTAAAGCCGATCTTTTTCCCGGAAGTGATCGCCGAGATTAAGGATGCTGTGAAGGGCGATACCCTGATCGTCAGTATCGCAGCAGGCAGGAATCTGCAGTATCTGAAGGATGCATTTGGCAGACCGGAGCTTAAGCTGATCCGCTGCATGCCCAATACGCCGGCCCTGGTACTGGAAGGCTGCACCGGTGTCTGCGCCGGGGAGAATGTCACAGAAGAAGACTTAGAGCAGGTGCTTTTCCTGCTTCGTTCCTTCGGCATCGCCAGTGTCGTGCCCGAGAGACTGATGGATGTGGTCGTGGGAGTCAGCGGAAGCTCTCCCGCATATGTATTCATGTTCATCGAGGCTATGGCGGATGAGGCTGTGGCAGCCGGAATGCCCAGAAAACAGGCTTATGAATTCGCAGCACAGTCCGTACTCGGAAGTGCCAAAATGGTACTGGAGACCGGAAAACATCCCGGCGAGCTGAAGGATATGGTATGCTCTCCCGGAGGCACCACGATCCAGGCAGTCAAGGTGCTGGAGGAGAAGGGACTGCGCGCCGCTGTGATGGATGCCATGGACGCCTGCATCGAGAAGTCGAAATGTATGTAGTGACAGCTCGACCATGAACAGAGTCGAGAGCAAAAATCATGTTAACATGATTTTGTGAACGAATATGTTCATGAGTTGAGCGCCGGTTCATGAGCAAAGGTAGTCACGCAGTGACGAAAAGTGTGATAACGCGACTTTGCGAATGGCGCAAGCCGAGCTGTCATGGCTAAATAGCGCCCACCCCCCATAACTTGACAAAAATTTTGTCATCTGCTATGATATTCCGCGTAACAAATTTAATATTTTTGTAACAAACCGGTGAAAATATTAAGAAATACATCATATACTATTCACTGGTAGAGCCGCAGGTATACCACCCCGTCCGGGGAATTTTCCTGTGGGAAAGGCGTGTATCAAGATGACAAAAAGCAGAAGAATGCTGGCTGTATGTGCAGGACTGCTCTGTTCTATCTTCCTGAGCATGCAAATGAGCATGACCGCACAGGCAAGCAATACCAAAAACTATGTCAATGATCTGAACGGTGGTGTCGCATCGATCTTAGATCCCGGTTCCAGAAACAGTACCGAGGTGATCAATGCCACAGTAAAGGAATTGAATCTGACATTTCCCTCTGAGGATGAGATCGGTTCCGGACTGGTCATGGCAAACGTAAGAGATGCCGTGAATGTACGAAGCGATGCCAGCGAGGATGCTTCCAAGGTCGGTAAGTTATACAAGGACTGTGGAGGTACAATCTTAGAGCAGAAGGACGGATGGACTAAGATCCAGTCCGGAACCCTGATCGGCTGGGCGAAGAATGAATACCTTCTGTTCGGTGAGGATGCCAAAGCACTGGCAAATGATGTGGGACGAATGATCGCACAGATCAATACGGAGACTCTCCGTGTGAGAACAGAAGCCAGTCAGGATGCAGGAGTATTGGGACTGGTTCCCAAGGGTGACATCGTAGATGTCGTGGACAGCAGCAATCCCGAATGGGTCTGCATTGATTATGAAGGTACGGACGGCTATGTGTCCGCCGAATATGTAACACTGGATTTCCAGATCGACTCCGGTGAGACCTTAGAGGAGATCAAGGCAAGAGAAGCCGCAGAGCGTGAAGCGAAGCGCCATGTGAACTACGGTGAGTACACCACCGATGCGGATACCACACAGCTGTTGGCAGCACTGATCCAGTGCGAGGCAGGATGCGAAAGCTACGAAGGACAGCTGGCAGTAGGTGCTGTGGTTATGAACCGTGTACGAAGCGGCGCTTATCCTAACAGTATCCACGGTGTGATCTATGCATCCGGACAGTTCACTCCGGCATTGAACGGTAAGGTAAATACCGTATACGAATCCGGCAAGATCAACGCAAGCTGCATCAAGGCAGCGGAAGAAGCCATCTCCGGCGTATCCAATGTGGGAGATCTGACACACTTCAGACGTAACAACGGCCGTGACGGAATCGTGATCGGTAATCATGTATTCTATTAAACTCAAAAGAATACAAAAGAGGCGGTGTCCTAAAGGGGATGCCGTCTTTTTGACTAAAAAGACATCCCAAGACAGCACAATAACCATAAGTATCGTGCAAAAGTAGCGGTTGCCACGCACATATATTTGTAGTACACTGGATACAACTACAAAACCAAAGGAGTGATTACATGAGTGAAATGGTAACCTTGTGGCTTGTGGTGTTGATCGTATCGATCGGTGTGGAAGTCGCTACGCTGGGACTGACGAGCATATGGTTCGCCGGAGGCGCAGTGGTGGCAGTGGTCGTTGCCGCATTTCATGGACCGGTCTGGTTACAGATCCTGTTATTTTTTGCAGTATCTCTGTTGCTGTTATTTTTCACCAGACCTGTCGCTGTCCGGTATTTCAACAAGGACCGCGTAAGGACGAACGTGGAAAGCATGATCGGCAGGCAGGCCATTGTGACCAGTGAGATCGACAATCTGCAGGGCATAGGACAGGTAACGGTAGGCGGTCAGGAGTGGAGTGCCAGAACCGAAGCGGACGGGATGAATTTACAGCCCGGGACCGTGGTGGACATTGTGGCAGTCAGCGGAGTCAAGCTGATCGTCAAAGTGGATCCCCAGATGGCAAAAGTGACGGAAAACCTATCGGGACCGCAGTCGTAAGAATCGTGTAGAACCAATACATGAGGGAAAAGCGCGTACAAGGGATACGCAGCGTACATAAACGTACGCAGAAGGAGGAAAAATGTTAGCATTGATCATTATTGTCGTTTTAGTATTATGGATCTTTGTATCCTGTATCAAGATCGTTCCTCAGGCACAGGCCTATGTCATCGAGCGTCTGGGTGCTTATCAGGCTACCTGGAATGTAGGATTTAATTTGAAGATCCCGTTCGTCGACAAGGTTGCCAGAAAAGTCAACTTAAAGGAGCAGGTAGCGGATTTCCCGCCCCAGCCTGTGATCACCAAGGATAACGTAACCATGCGGATCGATACCGTAGTCTTCTATCAGATCACCGATCCCAAGCTGTTCACCTACGGCGTAGAGAACCCTATGATGGCAATCGAGAATCTGACTGCCACCACCCTGCGTAACATCATCGGTGACCTGGAGCTGGATCAGACACTGACATCCCGTGAGACCATCAATACCAAGATGCGTGCAGCACTGGATATCGCCACCGATCCCTGGGGTATTAAGGTCAACCGTGTAGAGCTGAAGAACATCATTCCTCCCGCAGAGATCCAGAATGCCATGGAGAAGCAGATGAAGGCAGAGCGTGAGAGACGTGAAGCCGTAACCCGTGCCGAAGGTGAGAAGAAGGCGAAGATCCTGGAGGCAGAAGGTGCCAAGGAGTCTGCTATCCTCCGTGCAGAGGCAGATAAGCAGGCAGCCATCCTTCGTGCGGAAGCTGAGAAGGAGAAAATGATCCGTGAGGCAGAAGGTGAAGCCGAAGCCATCCTGAAGGTGCAGCAGGCAAATGCCGATGGTATCAAGATGCTAAGAGAAGCAGGCGCAGACGAAGCAGTTCTTAAGTTAAAGAGTCTGGAAGCTTTTGAAAAAGTGGCAGACGGTCAGGCTACCACGATCCTGCTTCCCGCAGAACTGCAGGGTATTGCCAGCGTAGCAGAGACCTTCAAGGCAGCAGCCGGCAAAAAAGCAGAATAAAAGTCATACCGAATAGAATCAGACAGATCAAAGAGGATCTCTTCCGGAGTGCCGGTAGGGATCCTTTTTTGCTCTAAAGATCAGAAAACGTGGCATAAAGTGCATGCTGCGAGGGGTTGAAAAACGCCGGATAATGAAGTATATTGATTACATGTAGCTAAAAACACAGAGGTCAGAAGCCTCGGAAAAGAGGAGTATTATGGATTTAAAGGGACGCGATTTTTTAAAGTTACTGGATTTTACACCGGAAGAGATCGAATATCTGCTGGATCTGGCAGCAGACCTGAAAGATAAAAAGAAAAAGGGAATCCCCGTAGATACTCTCCGAGGCAAAAATGTGGCTCTGATCTTCGAGAAGACCAGTACACGTACCAGATGTGCTTTTGAAGTGGCAGCGCATGATCTGGGAATGGGTACCACTTATCTGGATCCTACCGGATCCCAGATCGGTAAAAAAGAAAGCATCGCCGATACCGCCAGAGTACTGGCAGGTATGTTCGAAGGTATCGAATACCGTGGCTTTGGACAGGATATTGTAGAGGAACTGGCAAAATACTCCAAAGTTCCCGTATGGAACGGGCTGACCAACGAGTTCCATCCCACCCAGATGCTGGCAGATCTTCTGACCATCCGTGAGCATTTCGGACACCTGAAGGGGATCCGCATGACCTACATGGGAGATGCCCGTTACAACATGGGTAACTCTCTGATGGTAGCCTGTGCGAAGATGGGTATGCATTTTACCGCATGTACCACTGCAAAATATTTCCCGGCAAAAGAACTGGTGGCAGAATGTGAAGCGATCGCCGCACAGACCGGTGGCAGCATCACCCTGACCGAGGATGTTAAGGCCGGAACCAAGGATGTGGATGTGATCTATACGGATGTCTGGGTATCCATGGGTGAGCCCGACGAAGTATGGACCGAGCGTATTAAGGAGCTGTCTCCTTATCAGGTGAACAAAGCAGTCATGGACAATGCCGGCAAGCAGGCAATCTTCATGCACTGTCTCCCCGCCTTCCATGATCTCAAGACCAAGATCGGCGCCCAGATGGGTGAGAGATTCGGTATCACCGAGATGGAAGTAACAGATGAAGTATTTGAATCCAGTCAGTCTCTGGTATTTGAAGAGGCTGAGAATCGTATGCATACAATCAAGGCAGTGATGGCGGCAACTTTATGAGTATGAAAGCAAAGATATTAGAGCTCCTTCGGGAAAAAAAGGAGCAGGTGGCAGCAGGAGCACCGGAGTCCGGGGTGTATGTCTCCGGACAGGAGCTCTGCGAACAGTTCGGCGTATCGAGAACTGCGGTATGGAAAGCCATCGGACAATTGAAAAAAGAAGGTTATGTCATTGAAGCGGTACAGAACCGCGGCTATCGGCTGGTGGAACAGGCACAGGAAGTCTATAACCAGGCGGATATTCAGAGCAGACTGAAGACGAAATGGGTGGGACATCCGTTACTGTTTTTTGACAGTATTGATTCCACCAATATCCGCGCAAAGCAGGAAGCGGAACAGGGCGCGGAGAACGGACTGTTAGTCGTAGCGGATCAGCAGACCGCCGGACGTGGCAGAAGAGGTCGTGGCTGGGAGAGTCCTGCGGCGACGAATATCTACTACACATTAATGTTAAAGCCGGATTTCAATGCGGACTGCGCGCCGATGTTAACGTTAGTCATGGCACTGGCGGTGGCAAAGGGCATCCGGCAGACACTACGCCGTGACAGCAGGGAGGCAGCTGCGAAGGTCGGTATCAAATGGCCCAATGATATCGTCGTGGATGGAAAAAAGGTCTGCGGCATCCTCACGGAGATGAGTATGGAGCAGGGGTACATCCAGCACATCGTCATCGGCGTGGGCATCAATGTGCGCAGGCAGGAATTCTCGGAGGAGATCAGGGAGCGGGCAGCAGCCATTGATGAACAGTGTGGAGTATGTATTTCCCGCAGCCAGCTGATCGCGGACATCATGGAAGCTTTTGAGGAGGATTACGAGATCTTCTTACAGACCCATGACCTGAAAGGGCTCAGAGACTCCTATGCCAAGCTTCTGCTGAACCAGGACAGGGAAGTCTGCGTGTTGGATCCCAAGGGCGAATACCGTGGCATTGCCAGAGGTATCAACGACCAGGGAGAGCTTCTGGTGGAGAGACCGGACGGCACCGTGGAGGAAGTCTATGCCGGAGAGGTATCGGTCCGCGGAATCTATGGGTATGTGTAGGCAGGTACAGCATTTTCCGGGATGGCAGAAGGCAGGACGGACAGCCGGATGGAAAGACCGGAATAAAAAGACCGGAACAGATAGTCCGTGACAGAATTGAGACAGAACAGGATAGAGAATTATGGACGAGAACAAAGTTGTACTCTGTGGCGCCAACGCCTATGAGAAAAAATATTATTTTAACGAAGAACAATTCAAGATGATCCCGGACTCCATCAAGCAGGAGCTGCATGTGATCTGTGTGCTGTTCACGGAGGAAGTGGGCGGCGTGTTCACCATCGCTTTTGAAGAGGACGGCAACGTAGTCATGGAGACCAACGCGGATGACGATGACATCTATTACGATGAGATCTCTTCCGGACTTTTGATCGCTGAGATCCGCCGCAGCAGACAGGAGCTATTTGAATCCTTAAGTCTGTACTACCGTGTATTTATCAAAAAAGAGGATGTCTCGGCACTGTTGGATGAGGAGGACGGCGAATGATATTTGTCATAGATGTGGGCAATACCAATATGACCATGGGTGTCTTCCTGGGGGAAAAACTGGCAGCTACTTTCCGGATCATGACCAAGACTCCCAGAACCTCCGATGAATACGGAATCATGATCACACAGCTGTTGAAAAATAACGGAATTGAGATCTCGGATATCGAGGGGGCCATCATCGCCAGCGTCGTGCCGGATGTGATGCATTCCCTGACCAGTTCGGTCATCCGCTATCTGCATACGAAGCCTCTCATCGTAGGCCCCGGAGTCAAAAGCGGTATTAAGGTGGCTACGGAGGATCCCAGAGGTATCGGCGCGGACCGTATCGTCGATGCGGTGGCAGCATATGTGAAATACGGCGGACCGGTGCTGGTATTGGATTTCGGTACTGCCACCACATATGACCTGATCACGGAGGACGGAAGATTTACTGCAGGTATCACTGCTCCCGGCATCCGCATCAGCTCCGAAGCCTTATGGAAAGAGACGGCGAAGCTGCCAAATATCGAGATCCGCAAGCCGAAGACTATTCTGGCACAGGAGACCATTACCAGTATGCAGGCCGGTCTGATGTATGGTCAGATCGGACAGACGGAATACATTGTCCGCAAGGTAAAGGAAGAGAGCGGTCTTGCTAATCTGAAGGTGGTAGCCACCGGGGGATTGGGGCGTGCCATCGCAGACGAGACCGACAGCATTGATATCTATGACAGCTCTCTGACGCTGGATGGACTGCGGATCATCTACGACAAGAACCGGAAGTAGTATCCGCAAACAAGATCCGCAAACAGGATACGTAAAAGAATCTATAAATAAAATATAGGATACCGGATCACGGAGAAATTATGAAGAAATTACAGATTGGCAATGTGACCCTGGATAATCCCATCATCCTGGCACCCATGGCAGGCGTATCCGACCTGCCATTTCGTCTGCTCTGCAGAGAAATGGGAGCAGCACTGGTGTGCATGGAGATGGTGAGTGCCAAGGCAATCTATTATAACAATAAAAATACCGACAGCCTTATGGAGATCCATCCCGACGAGGTGCCTGCTTCCTTGCAGCTGTTCGGTTCCGATCCGCAGATTCTTGCGGAGATGGCAAAACGCATCGAGGAGCGTCCTTTTTCCATTCTGGATCTGAACATGGGATGCCCGGTACCGAAGGTAGTGAATAACGGCGAGGGTTCCGCACTGATGAAGGATCCGAAGCTGGTGGAGCAGATCCTGACGGCGTTAGTCAAAGCCATCGACAAGCCGGTGACCGTGAAGATCCGGAAAGGTTTTGATGATGACCATGTCAATGCCGTGGAGATCGCAAAGATCGCGGAAGCCTGTGGTGTGGCAGCGGTAGCGGTGCACGGACGGACCAGAGCCCAGTATTACAGTGGACAGGCGGACTGGGACATCATCGCACAGGTGAAGGATGCGGTGAAGATCCCTGTCATCGGTAACGGCGATGTGGACAGCCCCGAGAAAGCGAAAGCCATTATGGATCAGACCGGCTGTGACGGCGTCATGATCGGCCGGGCGGCGGAGGGCAATCCCTGGATCTTTCGGGAAGTGGTCTCGTACCTTACAGACGGCACGATCCCGGCACGCCCCACGAACAGAGAGAAGCGGGAGCTGATCCTGCGCCATGCGGCATTGCAGCTGGAATACAAGGGCGAATATACCGGCGTCCGGGAGATGCGCAAGCATCTGTCCTGGTATACCGTGGGAATGCCCCATTCCGCCCATTTTCGTCAGACCATCAACACCATGGAGAAAATGGACGAACTGATCCGGGGCGTGTATGACATATTCCCGGATGAAGAGTAGTGCCGGGAGCCCGGTGTACAGCAGTGTCTGCGGAGGCCTGTATAGAATATGGCTTTGTGTGATGCAGCACTGTGCATATAATCGGGTTGGCTGCATACACTGTAGCATGGACACTATTTTGTATCTCTATCCGGTGAGACAAACCGTGGAACAGGGGGCACAGACAGCGGTGTGTAAGTCACAGCCTGTGCAGAAGGGAAAAGCTTCCCGGGGAAAACTTTTAAAAATATTCCGGGCACTGTGGAAAACTGCAAAAACGCAGGAGGCTACGGAGGCAGTGACTGTTCGCCGGACGGAATATCTATTCCGGGATTACCGTCTGGTCAGGGTAGCAGTGACGTTGGCGGATAGCACGGAGCAGAAACAGACGGAGCAAATACTCCGGGAACAATTGCAGGAACTGACAGAGGATCCGGACCACACATACGTTGTGTGCCGTGAACCCCTGTCTTTTTATTACGGAAGGGAATTTCGGGAATATCTGCAGCAGGAATGGGTGGAACATCTGCTTGCCTATGGGGAAAAGGCAAAAGGTGAGCCCCTGTGGCGGAATCTGATCGTGCTGGGGCACAATCCTTTTCTGCCGTATGTCATTCTCGAATATGCGCAGGAACTTCAAAGCATGAAGTGGTATCTCACGGCGCGGGAATTCCGGGAGGACGAGGAGAGACTTACCTGGGAGTTGGAAGACGAATACGGGCTGATCCCGGAGATCCGTCTGCTACCGGAAGCAGCAGATTACGACAGGGTGCGGCTGGAGGCGACGGCGCCCTGCCTGGTGTTGGATTTTTGCGACAGCGACAAAGTCTATGGCGGCGGGCTGGCAGCGGACAGTGTCTGGCTGGATTTTCCGGCATCGGAGGAAAAGGAACGCCGTGTCGCGTCCGGATGTCCGCAGATCTGTTATTTTTCCATGAAAAAAGAGTGGAAAGACCCGCGAAAAGCCTTGGAATACCTTGACACCATCAGTAAAAATGGGTATAATAACCCGGTTGATTAGGCAGTTATGCTGCCGGGAGTGTCGGTAGCGCAAAATATAGAAAGCAGGAAGGTGCGGTATCATGCAGGAAAAGAAAAACATTTTGACCTACGAAGGCCTCAGAAAATATGAGGATGAGTTACATGATCTGAAAGTGGTAAAACGTCAGGAAGTTGCCCAGAAGATCAAGGAAGCAAGAGAGCAGGGAGACCTGTCCGAGAACGCTGAGTACGATGCAGCGAAGGATGAGCAGAGAGACATCGAAGCCCGTATCGAAGAGCTGGAGAAGATCCTGAAGAATGCAGAAGTCGTAGTCGAGGATGAAGTAGATCTGGATAAGATCAACATCGGCTGCCAGGTCAAGATCCTGGATATTGAATACAGCGAAGAGCTGGATTACAAGATCGTAGGTTCCACCGAGGCCAACAGCTTAAAGGGCAAGATCTCCAACGAGAGCCCTGTAGGTAAGGCACTGATCGGCCATAAGGTCGGCGATACCGTTGAAGTAGAGACACCCGCAGGTGTATTCTCATATAAGATTCTGGAGATCCAGAGAAGTAACGTTGAGTAAGTAAGACAGAGTAAGGAGTGGAAAAAAGTGGCAGATACACAGAACACAAATGTACAGGAGCAGGATATTCATCAGCTGCTTAAGGTAAAGCGCGAGAAGCTGGCTAACCTGCAGCAGGCAGGCAAGGATCCTTTTCAGATCACCAAATATGATGTGACCCATCACAGCACCGATATCAAGAATAATTTCGAAGAACTGGAAGGCAAGACCGTCCGTATCGCCGGACGTGTAATGTCCAAACGTGTCATGGGTAAGGCATCCTTCTGTAATGTACAGGATCTGCCCGGCAACATTCAGGTATATGTGGCAAGAGACAGCATCGGAGAAGAGTCCTATGCGGATTTCAAAAAGTATGATGTGGGCGATATCGTAGGTATCGAGGGCGAAGTCTTCAAGACCAAGACCGGCGAGATCTCCGTACATGCGTCCCAGGTAACACTGCTGTCCAAGAGCTTACAGATCCTGCCTGAGAAGTTCCATGGCCTGACCAATACCGATATCCGTTATCGTCAGCGTTATACCGACCTGATCATGAATCAGGATGTTAAGGATACTTTCGTAAAGCGTTCCAGGATTATCAGCGCCATCCGCCGTTATCTGGACGGACAGGGCTTCCTGGAAGTAGAGACCCCCATGCTGGTATCCAATGCCGGCGGTGCGGCAGCAAGACCTTTCGAGACCCATTACAATGCGCTGGATGAGGACGTGAAGCTGCGTATCTCCCTGGAGCTGTACCTGAAGAGACTGATCGTCGGCGGCATGGAGCGTGTCTTCGAGATCGGCCGTGTATTCCGTAACGAAGGTCTGGACACCAGACACAATCCGGAATTCACACTGATGGAGCTGTACCAGGCATACACCGACTATTACGGAATGATGGATCTGACTGAGAACATGTTCCGCTATGTAGCACAGGAAGTATGCGGTACTACCGTGATCCCTTATGCAGAAGAGACCATCGACCTGGGCAAGCCTTTCGAGAGACTGACCATGGTAGATGCTGTCAAGAAATACGCAGGCGTTGACTTCGACCAGATTCCCGATACCGCTGCAGCGAAGAAGCTGGCAGACGAGAAGGGTGTACACTACGAAGAGCGTCATGCCAAGGGCGATATCCTGAACCTGTTCTTCGAGGAGTTCGTAGAAGAGCATCTGATCCAGCCCGTATTCATCATGGATCATCCGGTAGAGATCTCTCCTCTGACCAAGAGAAAGCCGGACAAGCCTGATTATGTAGAGCGTTTCGAGCTGTTCATCTATGGACGTGAAATGTGTAATGCTTATTCCGAGTTAAATGACCCCATCGACCAGAGAGAGCGTTTCAAGGCGCAGGAAGCTGCACTGGCAGCAGGTGATGAGGAAGCCAATACGACCGATGAAGATTTCATGAACGCACTGGAGATCGGTATGCCTCCTACCGGCGGTATCGGTTACGGTATCGACCGTCTGGTAATGCTGCTGACCAACTCTCCTGC
>DLZQ01000048.1:0-3076 GCA_003447295.1 Lachnospiraceae bacterium | reverse complement strand
ACAATGAAGAGCTTGGATAAATAAACCTAGTGTTTATGCGGGATTGAGGCATTTGAGTACGTCAAAGGACGCATTAAAAGACGTATTTTGGCATAGTCATTTACATCAGTATGAAAGAGTACACAATCTGAAAAGAATAAGACTCAATCGAATATGAACTACTAAGAGGACATTTTCTAAAGAAATTTAGAAGATGTCCTCTTTTTTGCGTTATGGAGAAAATACGTCATTTGTTATGAAGTCAAAGTGAAAGGAGCACAGCAATGGATGAATCAAAGAAAAAAGATAGATATGAGGATGCAAAAAAGTTTGTAAGATATTCAGATGGTGCAAAGATGTACAGTATGGGAATGACAAAATTTCAAGAAGTGGCTAAGGATGCCAAGGCTTGTTATAAGATTGGTCAGCTTGTACTTGTTAATACAGAAATATTGGATAAGTATCTTGAAACTTTTCATATTACAGATTCTGAGTTTTATAAGTAGGTGATGTTATGGTAAATACATTGAGTGGTTCAGTTAGTGCCTATAGAAAAGAAATTGTAAAACCAAGATTTATTCGTATTGATGAAGTAATGGCTTTATTAGATGTAACACGAGATGAGGCAATGGATATAGCATTAGCTGCTGGAGCAAGATATCAGCTTGCAAAGATTATATTAGTACATAAGGAAAGGTTGATGAAATTTATGAAACATTTTGCAAGAGTGCCTAGTTCAAACAAAATCGTAGAAAAGAAGTTTGTAAGAATTGGGGAAGCTTCAATGACATATAGCATAGGGCATCATAGATTTATTGAAATGGCTAGAGCAGCGGGTGCTGTATATAAGATTGGAACAGCTAAGGGAAATACTATATTAATAAATTTGGAAATTTTTGATGATTATATGGAGCAATTCAGAGAACCGCCAACAGAAATGAAACATCCATTGCCAAATGTGAAAGGAGACTGATGAATGAGTTACTCATATAAGTGCTATTCAGATACAAAGGATTTTATGAAAAAATTTGTAAATGCAGAGGAAGGAGCGATTATTTATGGGATAAGTAAATCTAGAATCATAGTAATTGCGAGAGAGGCAGGAGCAGTCTATAAAGTCGGTAATTCAGCATTAATCAATACGGAATTATTTGAAAAATATCTTGAACGATTCAGAGAGCCGGCAAGAGAACTGCCTAAGCATACATGGAACAAATTAAAGGAAATGACAAATACACCAAAAACTGGTGAAAATTCGTAAAAATACACCAGTGGTGTCACTTCCGTAAAATTAAAGTGCATTGTAGAATATCAATTGTCCAAGAGAGATTGGACATAACAATTGAATAATCAGTTACAGATTTGCAAAGTAGTTTGCACTGCAGAGTATCTGTAGGTAGTAAAATTACGGGGCATGTACCTGGAGGATGAAAGTCACAGCTATCATATTAGTAGTCTGATGGATTGAAAGATGAAGGGCGAGAAGCTGGATGGAAATCTGGTAAAAGGAATAGGCATGTTGCGTAAGGATAATTAACCACAGAGGGCGAGAAGTTCGTCCTTATCCTCAAAAGGCTAAAAGAGGAGATAGTGCTTCTGATAATTCAGAAGGGCGTCGTGAAACACATTTTGTGGCTCGTCTGTAACTCCCGGAGGTGAGAACACCTCTTTGTACACGGGGCGATATAGGAGTCTAGAAGACTGGCGTGTACCTACATGCTTAGCGTTAAGCATAGCCATGTAGACTATATCACTTCCAAATTCAAATTCTGTCTATATGGCAACTAATTTGAAGGAGGATAAAGTGGTGATGGGATTTAGCATAGCATTAATAATTATTGTTCTTATCGTATTGTATTCGTTAGCTAGGACGGCAGGAGAGTCGGACAGGACAATGGAACAGATAAGAGAGCAATCACTCCTTGGAAGGGAGGAGAGCTCTGGTGGGAACAGTTGAAAAAAGAGATAAGCATAAGAAACGCAGGTTTGTATCTCCAGAAGAAAAGCTTGAAAGAGAATTAAAAGATTGTATGCATTGTAGATTCTTCTGGGGACATAACAACAGATGTGCCAATGGAACATGTTGTAAACCATCTAAGAAAAAGGAACAGAAACTTCCGACGGAATGTGTCGGATGTCCATATTATCGAGGGAATGGTTATTGTTTTCCTTGTATGCGAAAGCTGATAGGAAAGTAGGTGGTTAAGATGTTCAAGTGGCTGTTTAAGAAGAAAGGATGTGCAAAACACATGAATAACAAGTTAGAAGTAATCGGCATTGATCATGGATGGTCAATGATGAAAACAATCTCTCAGGTATTTGTCACAGGTGTTAAGGAGATTACAACAACTCCGGCACTTTTCGGCGATGTACTTGAGTATGAAGGAAAGTTCTATAAGGTTGGAACTGTGAGGCAGGAAGTAAAGGATACCAAGGTTGAAGATGACAGCTTTTATCTTCTCACTCTTGCAACAGTTGCTAAGGAACTTAAAAGAAGAGGTCTTGAAGAGGCAAAAGTATTCCTTGCTGTAGGACTTCCACTTACAAGATTTGGAGCTGAGAAGAATGATTTTATCAAGTACCTGACAAAGAATAAGCGTGTAAGCTTCAAATATGAGAATGAGCCGTATCATATTGAAATTGATGATGTGGCAGTATTTCCTCAGTGCTATGCAGCAGTAGTGGACAAGATTCCTACAATGGCAAAGAAAACGCTGATAGTAGATATCGGTAGCTGGACAATCGACATTATGCCGGTAATCAACAAGTCACCGGATGAATCAAAGTGTGTGACGATTCCAAAAGGTCTTATTACCTGTATGCGTTCTATCAATGAGCAGTGTGTAAGACAGCTTAACGGAGAGGTAGACGAGTCAGAGATACAGAATATCATGCGATATGGCAGGTCAGATATTGATGATGAATACTTTGCCATTATCAAGGCAGAGATAGAGGATTTTGTCGATAAGGTATATAACTCAATCCGTGAGTTTGGGTATAACTTAAAAACTACACCGATTGTATTTGTCGGAGGCGGGGCAGTTGTGATGAAGAATTTTGGTAGTCATGATGCTAAGAACATTTCCTATAACCTTGA
>DLZQ01000056.1 GCA_003447295.1 Lachnospiraceae bacterium | reverse complement strand
TTAGACGGGTGGTGGTGATTTACATGAGTAGAAATGAGGATGAACATGTCGGAATATATTGTTGAGATGAAACACATCACCAAACGCTTTCCCGGGATCGTAGCCAACGACGATGTGACGATCCAGATCAAAAAGGGTGAGATCTTTGCCCTGTTGGGAGAGAATGGTGCCGGAAAATCCACCTTGATGAGTATGCTGTTCGGAATGTACGAGCCGGATGAAGGAGAGATCTATATCCGGGGAGAAAAGGTGAAACTGGAATCCCCCAACCATGCCACCAAATTAAACATCGGTATGGTACACCAGCATTTTAAACTGGTATCCAACTATACCATTGCGGAGAATATTGTGATGGGCATGGAACCGGTGAAGAAGGTATTGGGATGTATTCCGGTAGTGGATATGAAGAAAGCCAATCAGGATATCCGCGAACTTTCGGAGAAATACGGACTGGCAGTGAATCCTACCGACGTGATCAGTGATATTAATGTCTCTACCCAGCAGAGAGTAGAGATCTTAAAAATGCTTTACAGAGAAGCGGAGATTCTTATTTTCGATGAACCCACAGCGGTTCTGACTCCTCAGGAGATCGACTTTTTATTAGACATTATCAAATCTCTGCGGGATGACGGCAAGACCATCATCTTAATCACACATAAACTGGAAGAAATCAAACGTATTGCAGACAGATGCGCGATCCTGAACCGCGGACGTCTGATGGATGTTATGGATGTGGCGACCACATCCACCAAAGTCATGGCAAACAAAATGGTAGGCCGTGAAGTGAATTTCGAGACAGAAAAGGAACCCGCAAAACCGGGTAAGACAATCCTTGATATCCAGCATCTGAATGTCTATAACAAGCAGGATTTTCAGGTGGTAAAGGATGTATCCCTCGAGGTACATTCCGGTGAGATCGTAGCCATAGCAGGCGTAGCCGGCAACGGTCAGGTAGAGATTGCCGATGCCATTGCAGGATTGATCCCGGCACGCTCCGGTAAGATTCTGTTAAACGGCAGAGATATTACGGATCTGTCCATAAGGGAACGTACCACAGAAGGAATTTCCTATATTCCCGAGGACAGACAGAATTATGGACTGGTCATGGATTTCACGCTTTCGGAGAATCTGGCACTGCGTAACTACTACAAAGAGCCTTTCTGCCATAAGGGAGTGCTGGACCAGAAGATTTTTGAAGACAACAGTGAAAAACTGATAGAAAAATACGATATCCGAAGCGGACAGGGCAGCAAGACGGTGGTACGCTCCATGAGCGGCGGTAATCAGCAGAAAGCCATCATCGCCAGAGAAGTGGAGCAGGATTCCTCTCTGATGATCTTCGTACAGCCCACCCGTGGACTGGATATCGGTGCCATAGAGAATATTCACAAACAGATCATTGCGGAGAGAGACAAGGGCAAGGCAATCCTTTTAATCTCTCTGGAACTGGATGAGATCATGAACTGTGCGGATACCATCGCCGTTATTTATAATGGAAGCATACAGAAGATCGCCAAAGCCAGTGAACTGACCACCAATGAAGTGGGTGAGTTCATGATGGGCGTTAAGAACAAGGAGAAGGAGGCATAAGACCATGAAAAAGATGACAAAATTCTGGAATGCGGTAAAGATCCCTCTTCTTGCAATCCTTTGCAGCCTGGTGGTGGGCGGTGTGATCATCGCCGTGACCGGTTCGAATCCTTTCAAGGCTTACTACGCATTGCTGCAGGGCAGCGGACTGGCACCCAAGTCTTCTTATGCAAGCTATAAGAGCATGCTGACAGACTTTATGAGTTATGTGAACTATTTTACCCCTATGATCTTTGCAGCACTAGCGGTAGCGGTAGCCCTGCGTGCGGGACTGTTCAATATCGGTGTCTCCGGACAGATGCTGGCAGCGGGGTTCACCGCAAGTATCATTGTGGGCTACAGCAGTTTAAATGCTGTACTGGCAAAGCCGCTGGTAGTGATCATCGGTCTGATCGTTGGCGGACTGGCGGGCGCATTGATCGGCTTTTTGAAGTATCGTTTCAATATTAATGAAGTTGTTTCATCCATTATGTTAAACTACACGTTCCAATATGTGATCAGCTTCTTTATCAATACTTTTTTCGTGGATCCGGTCTCCAGACAGTCAAAGGAGATCTCCAAAGCTTCCAGATTGACACTGATGGATACCGTGGTGGGCAATCTGAAAATGGATATTCCGCTGGGAATTATTCTGGCTTTGCTTATCGTAGTGGCAGTGTGGTTCTTATTAGAGAAGACGAGATTAGGATACGAACTGAAGGCTGTGGGCTATTCCCGCAGTGCCGCAAAATATGCGGGTATTAAAGTCGGTAGAAGCATGGTGCTGTCCATGACGATCTCCGGTGCCCTGGCAGGACTTGCCGGTGTGACCTATTATCTGGGATATGTGGGTTCCATTCAGCCCAAGGTACTGATCAGTACGGGATTTGATGCTATCGCAGTGTCATTGCTTGGTAACAACAATCCTTTCGGAATCGTATTTTCCACCATGCTGATCACTCTGATCAGTAAGGGCAGTACTTATATGAAATCCGCTGCCGGTGTGGATGCGGAGATCGCATCGGTTATTACCGGAATTATCTTGCTGTTCAGTGCATGTAATGCTTACATCAAATGGAAGATGGAACGAGGCAGAAGAGAGAAAACGAACAAGACAAAGGAGGACAAATAAATGGATATTGTGATCATTGACGGGTTATCCTTTGCATTACCTTTATTTATTATGGCAATCGGCGGCATCTACTGCGAGAAGTCCGGTGTGACTATGTTAGCTGTGGAAGGACTGCAGGGTTTCGGTGCCTTTATCGGAGCGTTTGTGGCAGTTGCAGTTGCAGGGAATTTCTCCGGAGATTCTCCGGTACCATTCTACATTGCCATGATCATGGCGGCAGTAGGAGGAAGTATCTTTGCACTGATCCATGCGTTGTTGTGCCTGAAGTTTAAAGCCAATCAGGTGATCAGTGGTGTGGTAGTCAATATTCTGGCTATGGCACTGACAGCATATTTGACCAAACTACTCAACAGAGTGGTATTCGGTGCCACCTCCGACAAGTTTGTACTGACCGTATCTTCCAGAATTACTATCCCGGGAATTTCTAAGATTCCGGTGCTGGGAGCTATATTTACCAATCTGTATCCTTTTGAACTGGTGATCGTGGCCGTGGCGTTTATTGCATGGTTTGTAATGTACAAGACACGCTTCGGTATGCATCTGCGTGCCTGCGGTGACAATCCTCATGCGGTGGATGCAGCCGGAAGACAGGTGGGACAGATCCGCCTGGCAGCTATCATGATCTGCGGAGCACTGTCGGGACTTGGCGGTATCTGCTTTGCATATTCTATCTCCGCAAACTTTTCTTCCAGTATCTATGTAGGTTACGGATATCTGGCAATCGCAGCGCTGATCTTCGGTAACTGGCGTATCCTTCCGACCCTGGGAGCATGCCTGTTATTCGGATTAGCCAGATCCGGCGGCTACCGACTGGTACAGGTATTACAGATGCCCAGCAGTTATCAGGATCTGGTGATGATCCTTCCTTACGTACTGACCTTGTTGTTACTGGTATTTTTCTCCAAACAAAACGGTGCGCCGAGAGCTTTGGGTGTGATCTATGACAAGGGTGCAAGATAAATCTGCCGGAATGCAGATATTTGCAGAACGCGGTTTTACGTAACTTTGAATAATTACTACAAAAAAAGAGAAAGCAGAAGGCTTTCTCTTTTTTAGGTAAAATATATAAGCTGAAAATGGGACTCGAACCCACGACCCCTTCATTACGAGTGAAGTGCTCTACCAACTGAGCTATTTCAGCGGACTAGGTTATTATATATGTTCTTGGGAATTTTTGCAACTGTAAAATTTATTATTTTAAAAGTTCGTTTCGCAGGACCGTAGATTATGTAGGAGACTGTAAGACGAAGACACTATCCTGCAGATCTCCGAAGAAAACATTATAATCAGTTGCGATGCTTTTTGCTGTAATGTTCCAGAGACTGGGTCAGCAGATAGAGCAGCATGGCAATGACACATAACAGTAAGATAGAACTGATCACCATATCCAGCTGGAACACCTGGGAACCGTAGATGATCAGATAGCCCAGGCCCCGTTTTGCTGCCAGAAATTCTCCGATGATGACACCTACTAAAGACAGACCGATATTGACCTTGGTGGTGCAAAGCAGGGTGGGAACAGATCCAGGAAGGACGACTTTGAAAAAGATATCTCTGCGGTCTCCGCCCAGAGTGCGGATCAGAATCTCCTTTTCCGGATCCACCTGGTGAAAGGCAGTGTAAAAGCTTATAATGGAGCCGAAGACTGCCACAGAGATCCCGGCAATGATAATGGTATTGATGCCGGTGCCCAGCCAGACGATGAACAGGGGAGCCAGGGCTGATTTCGGAAGACTGTTGAGCAGTACCAGGTAGGGCTCTAAAATCTCCGACAGCTTGTCAGAGAACCACAACAAGGTGGCAAACAGAAGACTGATCACGAATACTAACAGGAAACTTAAAATGGTTTCTAATAAAGTAATGCCAATATGCATCGGAAGAGAGCGCTCTGTCCACAGCTGTATCAGACACAGGACGACTCTGTGTGGGCTGGAGAAAAAGAAACTGTCGATCCATCGATAGTCTGCGCTGACTTCCCAGAGAAGCAGAAACACTCCCAGAAGAAAGATACGCAGAAAAGCAACCTGTCGATGGTGATTTTTGTGCTTGCGAAGATATTGTTCCTGGACCGTCAACAGTTGGTTATTTTGCACATTTTTAGGTTTCATCGGTTAATTCCTCCCAAAGTTGTTTGAAATAATATGGAAATTCCGGGGCGTTTCTGGCGGCGAGGGGAGAACTGTCCAGCAGGGTGAGCTGAATGGGAAGTGCCGCTTTGATCGTTGCGGGACGTGCGGACAGCACGTAAACCTTATCCGCCAGGCTGATGGCTTCTGACAGATCGTGAGTGACGATGATCATGGTCTTGCCCGCCTTACGGATCAGCTGACATATATCCGAAGATACCATGAGGCGCGTCTGATAGTCCAGGGCACTGAAGGGTTCATCCAATAACAGCAGTTGGGGATCCAGGGCAAGAGTGCGGATCAGGGCAGCGCGCTGCTTCATGCCACCGGATAATTCGCAGGGGCGCTTGTTCTTAAATTTTTCCAGCCCGTAATCGGACAAGAGTTGTTCCACATGGGCGATGCGCTCCGGAGTGAGGGCGTGGTGGATCTCCAAACCCAACGTAACATTCTGATAGATGGTGCGCCATTCGAAGAGATGGTCATGCTGCAGCATATAGCCGATACGGGGATAGTGAAGGGAACCGTCGGGGTTATTCACGACGATGGTTCCGGCCTCGGGGGCGAGAAGCCCGGCGATAATGGACAGCAGAGTGGATTTACCGCAGCCGCTGGGACCAACGAGTGCCACGAATTCCCCTTCCTCCACGGAGAAGGAGATATCTTTTATGGCACCGGTCTCCCCGGACAGGGTATGATAGGAGTAACCTATATTTTTAAGTTCGATAAGAGCTCCCATAAAAAGGCATACTTCCTTAACATGAATATTTATAGTTATTGTATGAATTCCGATGGAAAAAGTGTTTTCTGTACCGGAAAGTGATGAAATTCACTGTATTGCATTAAAGTGTCGTTTGTGATATGATTAATTGCAATCAATGTCTGTGAGAAATTTTATCTGATAGACTACCAACGTAAAAAGATGGGAGAATGACCATGGCACAGTTATGGGGAGGACGTTTTACGAAACAGACCGATCAACTGGTATTTGATTTCAACGCGTCCATAACATTTGATAAAAGACTGTTTCACGAAGATGTCACCGGCAGTATCGTACATGCCACCATGCTGGCAAAGCAGGGGATCCTCACCGAAGAGGAGAGAAAAAGTATTGTCGAAGGACTGACCGGGATTTTAGAGGATGTGGATGACGGAACCCTGACAATCGATGAATCTCAGGAGGATATCCACAGCTTCGTGGAGGCTACCCTGATTGACCGGATCGGAGATGCGGGGAAAAAGCTTCACACCGGCAGAAGCCGTAACGACCAGGTAGCACTGGACATGCGTCTCTATACCAGAGCGAGAGTGGCAGAGACCGACGGACTGTTAAAAAAGCTTCTGGAAGCCATTCTGGATACCATGGAGAACAATTTAGATACCTACATGCCGGGCTTCACCCATTTACAGAAGGCGCAGCCCATTACCCTGGCGCATCATTACGGTGCCTATTTTGAAATGTTCAAGAGAGACAGACAGCGCCTGGCAGATATCTATAAGCGTATGAATTATTGTCCTTTGGGAGCCGGAGCACTGGCAGGCACCACATATCCTTTGGATCGTGAATATACCGCGAGACTTCTCCGCTTTGAAGGACCGACGTTAAACAGCATTGATTCTGTGGCAGACAGGGATTATCTCATTGAATTCCTTTCCGCACTTTCCACGATCATGATGCATCTAAGCCGTTTCAGCGAAGAGATCATCATTTGGAATTCCAATGAATATCAGTTCGTAGAGCTGGATGATGCTTATTCCACCGGAAGCAGCATCATGCCCCAAAAGAAGAATCCTGATATCGCGGAGCTTGTAAGAGGCAAGACCGGAAGAGTCTACGGTGCTCTGATGGCGTTACTTACTACCATGAAGGGACTGCCTCTGGCATATAATAAAGACATGCAGGAAGACAAGGAGATGGCATTTGATGCCATGGATACTGCGGCAGACTGCATCACTTTATTTACAGGCATGATTCAGACCATGAAGTTTCGCAAGGACCGCATGGCAAAGAGTGCCATGAACGGATTTACCAACGCTACCGATGCAGCAGATTATCTGGTAGGTAAGGGTGTGCCTTTTAGGGATGCCCACGGTATTATCGGCAGGCTGGTATTGTACTGCATCGAGAAGGACACGTCTATTGATGCTTTAAGCTTAGAGGAACTGCGTTCCATCAGCGATAAGTTCGACGAAGACATCTATGATGCCATCTCACTGAAGACCTGCGTGGAGAAGCGTCTGACCATCGGCGCACCGGGTGAGAAAATGATGAAACAGGTCATTGAGAAAAATAAAGAATACCTGAAAAATGATGCCATAGAAGAGTATCAACAGTCTTTGGAAGACAGACTTTCGTAAGATCAGGAAGGCATGTCTTTTCAGATAAAAAGGAAATGCATAGAGCTGAGGAGGAAATGAAAAATGAGTGAAAAATTACGTGTAGGTATCCTGGGCGGAACCGGTATGGTAGGTCAGAGATTCATCTCCCTGTTAGAGAACCATCCCTGGTTCGAGGTAACGACTATCGCAGCCAGCCCCCGATCCGCTGGCAAGACGTATGAGGACGCAGTGGGTGATCGTTGGAAGATGACGACTCCCATGCCCGAAGCTGTGAAAAAGCTGATCGTCATGAATGTCAACGAAGTGGAAAAAGTAGCCGCACAGGTAGACTTCGTATTCAGTGCCGTAGATATGTCCAAGGACGAGATTAAGGCAATCGAAGAAGCTTATGCAAGGACAGAGACCCCTGTGGTATCCAATAACAGTGCCCACAGATGGACTCCCGATGTTCCCATGGTAGTACCCGAGATCAATCCCGAGCATTTCCAGATCATCGAAGCGCAGAAGAAGAGACTGGGAACCACCAGAGGATTTATCGCTGTAAAGCCCAATTGCTCCATTCAGAGCTATGCACCGGTTCTGACCGCATGGAAGGAGTTCGAGCCCTACGAGGTAGTGGCTACTACTTATCAGGCAATCTCCGGTGCCGGCAAAACATTTAAAGACTGGCCAGAGATGGTAGGCAATATCATCCCTTACATTGGCGGCGAGGAAGAAAAGAGTGAAAAGGAGCCTTTACGTATCTGGGGTAAGATTGAAGGCGACCAGATCGTTCCCGCAACTTCTCCCGTGATCACCTGCCAGTGTATCCGTGTTCCGGTACTGAACGGACATACTGCAGCCGTATTCGTAAAATTCCGTAAGAAGCCCACCAAGGAACAGCTGATCGAGAAGTTGACTTCTTTCAGCGGAGAGCCTCAGAGACTGGGACTTCCCAGCGCACCGAAGCAGTTCATCCAGTATCTGGAGGAAGATAACCGACCTCAGGTAACGCTGGATGTAGATTTCGAGAATGGTATGGGTATCAGCGTAGGCCGTCTGAGAGAAGATACCGTATATGATTATAAGTTCGTAGGTCTGTCACATAACACCTTACGTGGAGCGGCCGGGGGAGCATTGCTTTGCGCAGAACTTTTGAAAGCACAGGGATATATCACCAAAAAATAAAGGGTGAGTGGGGTTATGAACGAGTTACGCTATCAGCTGGATCTGATGCGCGCAATGAATCAGAAATTGAGCGCAAGGGAGAAAATGTACCGCCTTTTGTGCGATACCATGGATTATGCTTATATCTACTATTCTTTTGAGAAGAATACCGTCACGACGCTTGGAAAATGGGATGACTTTTTCGATTTCCAGATCCGGGACAGACGGGATTTTACCAAACTTTTAGAGATGGTAGATGAGCCATATGTGCTGCTTCTTAGGGATATGCTGTTTTTGGAAAAGGGCGGTCAGGAGACTTCTTCTGTGGAATGCATGCAGAAAGGGAAGAAGACCTGGCTGCAGTTCTCCTGCAGGATATTCTATGAGGACAGCAGACCTGCGGATCAGATCATTGTGATACAGAATATCACAAAACAGAAGACGCAGAATGAAGAACTTCTCTATATGGCGTATTATGACGGACTTACAGGACTGTACAACCGTAACTATTTTGTACGTCTCCTGACGGAGTACCTGCGGCGCGCGAAGGAAGATAACCGGCTGGTCAGTGTGCTGGTCATCGATATTGATGATTTCCGTAAGGTCAACGACGGACTGGGAATCGTGGAAGGAGACGAACTGGTACAGCAGTTCGGATCTTTCTTAAAGGAATTCAACAGTGACAATGTGATCGTCTGTCATCTGACCAGCGATGTCTACTGTATGGCAATCTATGATTCCTGCGGTGAAAGAAGCGTGGAACACATTCATAAGAAGATCGTGAAGCGTACCAGAGAACCTTTTTATCTGGTGGGCGGACAGGTATTGAACATTACCGTAAGTGTAGGAGTTGCGGAATATCCGGAAGCAGCGACATCCGCACTGGAACTGATCAACTGTGCCGAGATCGTCATGTTCAAGGGTAAGTCTATGGGCAAGAACCGGATCCAGTATTTCGACACCCCGATCCTGAATGATTTCCTGAAAAATGTGGAACTGGACAGCAAATTAAAAGAAGCGGTATTTGATCATAACTTTATTCTGTATTATCAGCCCCAGTATTATGCGGGGAATCGGAAACTGCGCGGTATGGAAGCGCTGATCCGCTGGAAGGACGGCAACGGGAAAATGATCAGCCCGGCGAAGTTCATTCCGATCGCAGAGAAAAACGGCACTATTATCCCTATCGGCAACTGGGTACTGGAGCAGAGCATAAGGACATTTTCCGAATGGAGGAACCGGTACGGCGTTCCGTTCGTATTGTCGGTCAATATCTCCGCATTGCAGTACCAGAAGGAAGACTTCGTGGATTCACTGCTGAATATTATCCACAAATATGATGTGGCTCCGGAGGAGGTCGAACTGGAGATCACGGAGAGCATACTGATCGATGATTTCCGGGCAGTGACCGAGAAAATGCAACTGTTAAAAGAATACGGCATCCGCATTTCCTTAGATGATTTCGGAACAGGATTTTCCTCCCTGTCTTATTTGAAGAAGCTTCCGATCAATACGCTGAAGATTGACAAATCCTTTACGGATACGCTGCTTACGGATTCCGCTACCAGAATCATTACGGAATCCATTGTCAGTATGGTGAAATCTTTAGGATTTGAATCCATTGCCGAAGGCGTGGAGGAAGAACAGCAGTATAAATATCTGCGTGCCATCGGCTGTGATGTCATTCAGGGATATCTGTTCGGAAAGCCGCTGTCCCAGGAAGAGATCGAACAACTATTACAGAAGATATACTGATCAGATGTAACAGAAAGAATGAGGCTGCCATGTTAACTGGAAGGGAACAGGAAACAGCTTTTTTGGAGAATCATTATAAGAGACCGGGAAGCCAGATCCTGGTGGTATATGGACAGAGAGGCGTTGGTAAGACGGCTCTCTTAACCGCTTTTACGGAAGAAAAACAGACCATACGTTATACCGCTCCTAACTGTTCTTCCAGGGAACTGTGCTATCAGTGGGGACAGGAGCTTAGAGAACAGGGAAAAGAGATTTCATCGAACCCTTCCTGGGAAGAAGTATTACAGTGTGTATCCGGAGAAAAAAGTGATCGCAAAAAAGTTCTGATCATAGAGAATTTTCATTATCTGCTAAAGGGGGATACCCTTTTTTTACAGGAACTGATACGTTATCTGAAGGAGCACAGGGAGTTTTCCCTTCTTGTGATTCTTACGACCTACGCATCCGGATGGGTGGAGAACAGCATGATCTCTAAAATAGGGAACCTGGCATTTTCCGTTAGTGGTTTTCTAAAGGTCAAAGAGCTGCCTTTTTCCGTAATGCGCCGGATTTTCCCTGTCGGAACGCTTCAGGAGCGCATAGAACTCTATGCGGTGTTAGGTGGAATGCCGGGATTATGGAAACTGTTGGATCTGTCAGTATCTGTGGAGGAGAATCTGACGAACCTTTTTTTAGAGAAAAACAGCTTTCTTCCGGAACTGATGATCAAATGGCTGGCGGAGGAATTGCGTGAGACCGCAGTCTATAATACCATCCTTGCCACCATAGCGGATGAGAAGAACGGCAAACTGAATGCTATGTATGCCCGTACCGGATTCTCCCGGGCGAAGATCAGTGTCTATCTGAAGAATCTGATGGAGCTGGAGCTGGTGGAAAAGGTCTTGCCCGGAACCTATGAGATCAGCAATTCTTTTATGCGGTTTTATTTCCGCTTTCTGTTCCCTCACCAGACCGCCTGGAGAAGAGATAACGGCAGAACATTTTATGAAACATATATCCGGGAGGATTACAGTAACTTTGTGAGATCCGCATACCGGAGAATCTGTCAGGAGATATTGCAGACAGATTTTGGTACGGTGGAACTGAAGAAGGCGGCGCAGGGGAGAACATACTTTTTATGCAAGGATACTGCAGGGAAAAAGATCGCAGTGGATTATTCCGGTACGGTATGTTATACTTCGGAAGATTATGACGCGCTGCTGACAGCGCTGAAAAGCATCCGGACGGAACCGGATGAGATAATAATATTTTGTGAGAATGGTTATGAAAATGCACTGGCAAAGAAAGTATCCGGGAAGGTACGGTTTCGCAGCGTAGGTGCGTGATTTATGACAGGAAGACGGTAATACGTGGGTAAAAATTTATTTATTGCAGAGAAACCCAGCGTGGCAAGGGAATTTGCCAACGCTTTAAAATATAATATGCGTTCCAAAGACGGATATCTGGAGTCGGAAGAAGCCATTGTTACCTGGTGCGTGGGACATCTGGTGACCATGAGCTATCCGGAGGTGTACGACGAGAAGTTTAAGAGATGGAGCTTTGAGACACTTCCATTTCTCCCGGCGGAATTCAAATACGAAGTCATTGAAAATGCCAGGAAACAATATACCATCGTGAGTTCCCTATTAAACAGAGAGGATGTCTCTACAATCTATGTCTGCACCGACTCCGGGCGGGAGGGAGAATATATCTATCGTCTCGTGGAGCAGATGGCGGGCGTACAGGGCAAAGAACGGAAGCGTGTATGGATCGATTCCCAGACGGAGGAGGAGATCTTACGTGGAATCCGGGAAGCCAAGGATCTCTCGACGTATGATAATCTGGGAAATGCCGCATATCTGCGTGCCAAGGAGGATTACCTGATGGGTATCAACTTCTCCAGGGCACTGACTTTAAAATACGGTAAGACTGTAAAGGATTATCTGAAGAGAGATCGTGCAGTGATCTCCGTTGGTCGAGTCATGACCTGCGTCCTGGGCATGATCGTGAACAGAGAGAGGGAGATCCGGTCGTTTACCAAGACTCCTTTTTACCGGGTGATCGGCAATTTTAAGCTGCAGGAAAAGCCTTTTACCGCAGAGTGGAGAGCAGTGGAGGGCTCGAAATACTATAATTCTCCTGTATTGTATAAGGAGAACGGTTTTAAGAAAAAAGAGGATGCCGAGCGCCTGATCGGGGAACTTTCTGCGGAACCTGCAGGACCGGTGACCGTCACCGGCATCGAGAAGAAAAAAGAGAACAAAAATGCGCCGCTTTTATATAATCTGGCGGAGCTGCAGAATGACTGTTCCAAATACTTTAAGATCAGTCCGGACGAGACACTTAGGATCGTACAGGAATTATATGAAAAAAAGATGACCACTTATCCCAGAACGGATGCCAGAGTTCTGTCTACGGCAGTGGCAAAGGAAATCCATAAAAATATCGGAGGACTTCGTAATTATGCCCTGGCAGCACCTTTCGCCAAAGAAGTGTTAGAGCAGGGCACCTATAAAAATATAGCAAAGACCCGATATGTGAACGACAAGCAGATCACGGACCACTATGCCATTATCCCTACGGGACAGGGACTGAATAATCTGGCTGGGCTGGCCCCTACGGCGGCAAAAGTATACGAGGTCATTGTACGTCGGTTTTTAAGTGTTTTCTATCCGCCGGCAGTCTATCAGAAGTTCTCTCTTACATTGCAAGTAAAGGAAGAAAGCTTTTTTGCCAGCTTCAAGGTGTTGATACAGGAAGGATATCTGAAGGTGACTAATTTCTCCTTCAAAAAGGAGAATACGGCGCTGAAGGAGGACAAAGAGAACGAGAACGAAAGTGCCGATGAAAAATGTGATGCTGAGCTTACCAATCTGCTGATGCATCTGAAAAAGGGAGACACCTTATCCGCGGATACCTACGAGATCAAAGAAGGCGAGACTTCTCCACCCAAGCGATATACCTCGGGCAGCATCATTCTGACCATGGAAAACGCGGGACAGTTCATAGAAGATGAGGAACTGCGGGCACAGATCAAGGGAAGCGGTATCGGCACCAGCGCTACGAGAGCGGAGATCCTAAAGAAACTGGTGAACATCGAGTATCTGGCACTGAATAAAAAGACTCAGGTGCTGACTCCTACCCAGATGGGAGAGATGATCTACGATGTGGTATCGGATTCCATAAGACCGCTTTTGAATCCGGCACTGACAGCCAGCTGGGAAAAAGGACTTACCATGGTGGCAGACGGTGTGATCACACCGGATGAGTACATGGGGAAACTTACGGATTTCGTGGGCAGGAGAACCATTGCCGTGCGGGGACTGAACAATCAGGGCGTGCTCTGGAGACAGTTCCAGGCTACAGAAGAATTTTACCAGAAGAAAAATAAGCAATCCAATGCGAAAAATAAAGAATAAAGATGAGGAGAAACTATCATGGAAAATATTACGATTGAAAATCTGTATGATCTGACAGAGACCATTGCGGCAGAACTGTTTACCGAGGCAGAGTATCCATGGGAGGTACTTCCCAGAATCCACGATTTTATTTTGGAACTGGGCAAGAGACTGCCGGAGGAAATTTATGAAAAAAGAGGTGAGGATATCTGGGTGGCTAAAAACGCAAAAGTTGCTCCTACCGCCTGCCTGAACGGACCGCTGATCATTGATGAGGAAGCGGAGATCCGTCACTGCGCATTTGTCCGTGGCAATGCCATCGTGGGAAAGGGTGCGGTAGTCGGCAATTCCACCGAACTGAAGAACGTGGTTCTGTTCAATAAAGTACAGGTGCCCCATTATAATTATGTGGGAGACAGCGTGCTGGGCTTTAAGTCTCATATGGGAGCCGGTTCCATTACTTCCAATGTAAAAAGCGATAAGACGCTGGTGGTTGTGAAGAACGGCGAGGAGAAGATCGAGACCGGACTGAAGAAAATGGGAGCCATGTTAGGCGACCACGTGGAAGTGGGCTGCAACAGCGTACTGAACCCGGGAACTGTCATCGGACGTAATTCCAATGTGTATCCTACCTCCTGCGTCAGAGGCGTGATTCCTGCCGGACATATCTTCAAGAGACCCGGTGAGGTTGTGAAAAAATCTGATATTTAAAAATTTGATTGATGTTATCTAATGCATCGATGAAATCAGTTTGACGAATGTCCTTTTATGGTTTATGATATTTATCAGTGCAACGCTTTGACGGGTTAAAGCGTCTATGCATTACAGTAAGCGGATCGAAAGATCTGCAGAAAAGAGGGCATTTATTATGAAAAAGAAATTTTTATCTGTAGTACTTACCGCAGTAATGGCAGCGACTGTTCTGACAGGCTGTGGCAGCACCGATAACGGAACTGCTTCTACCACAGCAGGCAGCGCAGCACAGACCGAAGCAGCAGCTTCCACAGACGGCAAGGTATATAACATCGGTATCTGCCAGCTGGTAGAGCATGAGGCTCTGGATGCAGCTACCCAGGGATTCCAGGATGCATTAAAAGAAAAACTTGGCGATAATGTAAAATTCGATCTGCAGAATGCACAGGGTGAGCAGACCACCGCAGCTACCATCTGTAATGGTTTTGTATCTGATGGTGTGGATCTGATCCTTGCAAATGCTACATCTCCTTTACAGAGTGCAGCAGCAGCTACGACCTCGATCCCTATCTTAGGTACTTCCGTAACCGACTATGCTACCGCGTTAGAGATCTCTGACTGGTCCGGTGCTACCGGCAGAAATATTTCCGGTACTTCCGATCTGGCTCCCATTGAAGAGCAGGAAGCTATGTTAAAGGAACTGTTCCCAGACGTAAAGCAGGTTGGCCTGTTATATTGTTCCGCAGAAGCAAACTCACTGTATCAGATCCAGCTGTTTGAGGCTGCTCTGGACAAGGACGGTATTGCTTATAAAGAGTATGCGATCGCTGATACCAATGAAGTACAGTCTGTAACTACTGCAGCGGCAGGAGAGTGCGATGTTCTGTATATTCCTACCGACAATACGCTGGCATCTGTAACCGAGACCGTATACAACGTAGTAGCTCCCGCTAAGGTTCCTGTCATTGCAGGTGAAGAGGGTATCTGCAACGGTTGTGGCGTAGCTACCTTATCCATCAGCTACTATGACCTTGGATATGCTACCGGTGAGATGGCATACGAGATCCTGGCTGAGGGTGCAGACATCACTACCATGGATGTTCGGTACGCTCCCAACGTTACCAAGAAGTACAACGCGAAGATCTGTGAGGAACTTGGCATCACTGTTCCCGATGATTATGTAGCAATTCAGTAATTATGATACCAGGGTCAAAAGGTCTAAGCCC
>DLZQ01000011.1:5217-22734 GCA_003447295.1 Lachnospiraceae bacterium | reverse complement strand
TATAAGCAGAAATTTATAGAGTTCATGGTGGATTGTAAGGCATTGAAATTCGGAGAGTTTACCTTAAAGAGCGGTAGAAAGTCTCCTTTCTTTATGAACGCGGGTGCGTATGTCACCGGTTCTCAGCTGATGAAGCTGGGTGAGAGCTATGCCAAAGCAATTCATGATACTTACGGCGATGATTTCGATGTATTGTTCGGACCGGCATATAAGGGAATTCCCATCAGTGTGGTAACTGCAGTGGCTTACAGCAAATTATACGGCAAAGAGGTTCGTTACTGTTCCGATCGTAAGGAAGAGAAGGATCACGGCGCAGACAAGGGAAGCTTCTTAGGTAGTTCCTTAAAAGACGGTGACAGAGTTATCATGATCGAGGACGTTACCACTTCCGGTAAGTCTATGGAAGAGACAGTTCCCAAGGTAAGAGGAGCTGCCAACGTAGAGATCGTTGGTCTGATGGTATCCCTGAACCGTATGGAGAAGGGATTGGGCGGTAAAGTCAGCGCACTGGAAGAAATTAAGGAAAAGTACGGCTTCGATGCACATGCCATCGTGACCATGCAGGATGTTATCGATCATCTGTACAACAGACCTTACAAGGGAGAAGTATACATCGACGACACCCTGAAGAAGGCAATTGATGAATATTACGCCGTATACGGTGCTTAAGTAAGTAGGAAGTAAGAAGACAGGAGGATTCCATGGAAGAGAAAATCTATAAGATCATGCGTGGAGCAGGTGCATTGAATATCGTATTGGGAGTGATCTCCCTGGTAGTCGGAATTGCGGCAGGAGTACTGCTGATCATCAGCGGCGGCAAGCTTATCTCCGGCAAATCCCGCATCCTGTTTTGAGGACAAAAGAGAAGAAAGGCGCCGTTTGGGCGCGCAGATTGGGCATTTCCACATAGGAAGTGCCCTTTTCGGGTTCCATAGGAGATGAGTATGCGGAAAAAGAATTATATTTTTACAAATAAAAAGCATTCTGATAAAGCAATCATGTCAACGATCCTGGGGATGATCAGCCTGGTGTCCCTGGGGATTGTGACCTATCTGTCTTACAGCCGGGGCGGTGTCATGCACGGCGGCTATGGTGTCACAGGAGTGCTTGCAACGATCTATTCCCTGATCGGACTGATCCTTGGCGTTCTGACACTGCGGGACAAGGATATTTACCGTTTTTTTCCTGTGCTGGGGACGATATTGAATGTGATTTCCCTTGGTGGCATCAGCTTTTTACTGTATCTGGGGAGCCGGCTGTAAAATCGGGTGTCCGGCAAAAGATCATAGCATCAAAGTCGGGGCTATTGCCCCGGGAATCATATTAGAGCGATAAAAAAGGAGAAATGAATATATGGAAGAGCGAGAACTCTTACTGGAACGTCTGGAACTGGCGATTCTCCGGATCCGGGAGATTCCCGGTGAAGATTTCCAGGGAGCGGAGTTACTACCCTGGAAAGAATATTTTACAACAGTAGCGAAGTTTTTACAGCTGATCGAGGATACCAGACAGTTTCTGGAGCAGGGGAAACAGGCCACTGCCACATTGGAAGAATTACAACAGCGCAATCATGCCCTGTATGAAGATATTTTACCGGAAAACTACGAGAACAGTTTTGCCAATCCGGCTTATGCTGTGAAGATGCTGGGAGAGGAATTCGGAGCACTGGCGGCATTTCTGTATACAGAGATGCGCAGCCTGATCGGATTTACCTACGAAGGGCGGCTGGAAGAACTGGTGATCCGGATGGAGTTGTTCTCCGAGGTGTATGCGGCATTTGTATATGAACAGCAGGAAAACCATAAGCTTCCCACGTATGCATCCATTCGTGAGATCCTCTACTGGTTTGTCAGCGATTATGCGGACGTTGCGGCAGAAGCAAGAGTACGGGAAATGGTATGTCCGGAGAATAATTTTGCTGCTGAGATACTCCGGACAGCAGATCTTACAGACCTGCGTTATCTTTATGCTTATGGGGAATATGTGGGAGAGAATGAACTTAAAATGGCAGAATTTATGAATTCCCTGCCGGAAGAGACCATTCATACCATGGCAGATACGTATACGGAAGGATACCGCATCGGATTTGAAGTAACCGGCAAGGATCTGTCGAAAAAGGATACCGTGGATGTACGTTACCAGCTGGGCTTTGAGCGCATGATGAGAAGAGCCCTGGAGAATTTTGAAAAAATGGGACTAAAGCCTGTGATCTACCGGGCAGCCTCCAGCATTTTGTACAATCCATCCATTTACAAGAACGGTTTTTACAGCGTCAGCCCCAACAGACAGTATGAGTTCGATCATAAGGACGACAGAGCCCTGTTTTTGGATAAAATGTACTGCAGCCGGAAGCAGGAAGTCATGCATACCGCGTTTGAAAAATATAAAAAGGAGGCACGTGGTTATGCCGGCCCCGCGGTGGTAGAGACCTTTGGTGAGTGTGATTTTCAGCCGGTGAACAAGCCGGAAAGCCTGAAAATGACGGATGAGCAGAGTGCTTTACTGGTAGAGAACCGCACCCAGATAGGACAGCTGCAGAGACAGTATATCATAGAAGAAGAGCGAAGCTTTACGATCATCGCCTTCCCGATCCCGGAGGTGAGTGACTGCTTTGAAGAACTGTTCCGGGAGACGATACGGATCAATACGCTGGATTATAAAAAATACCAGCGGATCCAGCAGACCATCATTGATGCCCTGGATCAGGCGGATCACTGTGAAATCAAAGGCGGTAACGGCAATCGCACAGCCCTTACGGTAAATCTTTGGAAGTTACAGGATCCTGCGAAGGAGACTATTTTTGAAAACTGTGTGGCAGATGTGAACATCCCCGTGGGTGAGGTTTTCACCTCGCCGGTACTGGAAGGGACGAACGGGGTGCTGCATGTGACCCGGGTATTCTTAAACGGACTGGAATATAAGGATCTGGAGATCACTTTTGAAAACGGTAAGATCAAGGACTACCACTGCGGGAATTTTGCCACAGAGGAAGAGAACAGTGCATTTATAAAAGAAAACATCCTGTTCCGGCACAAGACGCTGCCCTTAGGAGAATTTGCCATCGGCACCAATACCACAGCGTATGCAGCAGCAAAACGTCTGGGGGTGGAAGCCAAGATGCCGATTCTGATCGCAGAGAAGATGGGACCTCATTTTGCCGTGGGGGATACCTGCTATTCCCATGCGGAGGATGTGAAAGTATATAACCCTGACGGCAAGGAGATCGTGGCAAGAGACAACGAGGTGGCGGCGCTTCGCAGTGTGAATCCGTCCAAGGCATATTTTAACTGTCACACAGATATTACTATCCCTTATGATGAACTGGCGGAACTGACCGCGGTGAAAAAGGATGGCGGGCGGATCGCTATCATAGAAAACGGGAAATTCGTCCTGCCGGGTACGGAAGAACTGAACGAACCGCTGCAGGAGCTTTCCTAAAACATAAGATTTTATAAAACCATTGCATCATTGACAAGATTTTAGTAAGATAAAAATATATGGATAAACATCGGTACAACCGATACATGAGGAGGACATTATGGCAAATACAGAGAATTGCCCTAAGGTTGGCATTGTAATGGGTAGTGATTCCGATATGCCTGTGATGGCGAAGGCAGCAGACATTCTGGAAGAATTGGGCATCCCTTATGAGATGACCGTGATCAGCGCTCACAGAGAGCCGGATGTATTTTTTGAGTATGCAAAAAGTGCGGAGGAAAAAGGCTTCAAGGTAATCATTGCCGGAGCCGGTATGGCAGCCCATCTGCCCGGTATGTGTGCCGCTATTTTCCCGATGCCCGTCATCGGTATTCCGATGCACACCACTTCCCTGGGAGGCAGAGATTCTCTGTATTCCATCGTACAGATGCCCTCCGGCATCCCCGTTGCCACGGTAGCCATTAACGGCGGCGCCAATGCAGGACTTCTGGCAGCCAAGATCCTGGCAACCTCCGACGCAGAACTTCTTGGAAAACTGAAAGCATACAGCGTAAAATTAAAAGAACAGGTAGAAGCCAAAGATGCAAAACTGCAGGAGATCGGCTATAAAGCATACCTGGAAGGCATGAAAAAATAAGAAGATAAGACAGAGAATCCGGGACCTCTTAAGAGGCTGCCCCACTAAATAAAACGAAAGAGCCCCTGCGGCGGAAATGAGGAGAAAATGGATTACAAGAAAGCTGGAGTAGATATCGAGGCAGGTTACAAATCAGTAGAACTGATGAAAAAGTACGTGAAGGAGACCATGCGTCCCGAAGTAATGGGCGGCATCGGAGGTTTCTCTGGAGCATTTTCCTTAAGTGCCATCAAAGATATGGAGGATCCCGTACTCCTGTCCGGAACCGATGGCGTAGGCACCAAGCTGAAGCTGGCATTTTTAATGGACAAGCATGATACCATCGGTATCGACTGTGTGGCCATGTGTGTGAATGATGTGGCATGTGCAGGCGGCGAACCTTTATTTTTCCTGGATTATATTGCATGCGGACGCAATATCCCCGAGAAGATCGCTACCATCGTAAAGGGTGTGGCAGAGGGCTGTAAGCAGTCTGACGCAGCACTGGTAGGTGGTGAGACCGCAGAGCATCCCGGACTGATGCCCGAGGATGAGTATGATCTGGCAGGATTTGCAGTAGGCGTGGTAGAACGTAAGGATCTGATCACCGGTGAGAATATCAAGCCCGGTGATGTACTGGTGGGCATCGCTTCCTCCGGTGTACATTCCAATGGTTTTTCTCTGGTGAGAAAAGTATTCGATATGACAAAAGAGAGCCTGGATACCTATTATGACGAACTGGGCAAGACTCTTGGTGAGGCACTGCTTGCTCCCACCAGAATCTACGTGAAGGCTATGAAGTCTGTGAAGAACGCAGGCGTTAAGGTAAAGGGCTGCAGCCATATCACCGGTGGTGGTTTCTATGAGAACATCCCCAGAATGCTTCCCGACGGCATCCGTGCAGTCGTGAAGAAAGACAGCTACGAAGTGCCTGCTATTTTCCGCCTGATGCAGAAGAAAGGCAATATCACAGACGAGATGATGTATAATACTTACAACATGGGTCTGGGCATGGTACTGGCACTGGATCCCGCAGATGTGGATAAGACTCTGGAAGCTCTGAAGGCAGCAGGAGAGACTGCTTATGTGGTAGGTACCTGCGAAGCCGGTGAAAAGGGTGTGACCATATGTTAAGAGTAGTCGTACTGGTATCCGGCGGCGGCACGAATTTACAGGCAATCATTGATGCCATTGCAGCAGGTAAGGTTAAAAACGCACAGATCGTGGGTGTCATCAGCAATAACAAGACGGTGAAGAGCTTAGAGAGAGCACGCAATGCGGGAATCCCTGCGGTCTGTGTGTCTCCGAAGGATTATGAGAGCAGAGAGGTATTTAATGAGGCACTGCTTGCAAAGGTGAAGGAGTTCGCTCCGGATTTAATCGTACTGGCAGGTTTCCTGGTGAAGATCCCGGAGGCAATGGTACACGAATACAGCAACCGGATCATCAATATCCACCCGTCCCTGATCCCTTCTTTTTGCGGCGTGGGATACTACGGACTACATGTGCATGAAAAGGCACTGGAGCGCGGTGTGAAAGTCACCGGAGCTACGGTACATTTTGTGAATGAAGGCATGGACGAGGGTCCCATCATTGCACAGAAGGCAGTGGCGGTGGAAGATGATGATACCCCGGAGATCTTACAGAGACGTGTCATGGAGCAGGCAGAGTGGCTGCTTCTGCCGAAGGCGATAGATGATATTGCCAACGGACGGATCTGCGTGGCAGACGGCAAAGTAAAGCATACAAACAGCAAAAAATAAGGAAGGCAGAAGATATGGGTATGAAAGTATTGATCGTAGGCGGTGGTGGCAGAGAGCATGCTATTGCAGCCTGTGTGGCAAAAAGTCCTAAAGTGGATAAGATCTATTGTGCTCCGGGCAATGCCGGAATCGGTCAGATCGCAGAGTGTGTTCCCATCGGAGCCATGGAATTCGACAAGATCGTGGCATTTGCGAAGGAACAGGCAATTGACCTGACCATCGTAGGTATGGATGATCCCCTGGTCGGCGGACTGGTGGATGCACTGGAGGCAGAGGGCCTGCGTGCTTTCGGACCCCGTAAAAATGCAGCCATCCTGGAAGGAAGCAAAGCATTTTCCAAGGATCTGATGAAGAAATACAACATTCCCACTGCGGCTTATGAGAATTTCGATAACGCGGAGGATGCTGTTAAATACCTGAAGGAGCAGGCAAGCTTCCCCATCGTGCTGAAGGCGGACGGTCTGGCACTGGGCAAGGGCGTATTGATCTGCAATACTTTAGAAGAAGCACTGGCAGGCGTGGATGAGATCATGCTGGATAAAAAGTTTGGCGCAGCCGGCAACCGTATGGTCATCGAAGAGTTCATGACCGGCAGAGAAGTCAGTGTTCTTTCTTTTGTGGATGGCAAGACTATCCGCATCATGACTTCCGCGCAGGATCATAAGAGAGCGAAGGACGGTGATCAGGGTCTGAACACCGGTGGTATGGGAACCTTTTCTCCCAGCCCCTTCTATACCGAGGAAGTGGATGCATTCTGTAAGAAATATATCTACCAAGCTACCGTGGATGCCATGGCAGCGGAAGGCAGACCTTTCAAGGGAGTCATCTTCTTCGGACTGATGCTGACAAAAAACGGTCCCAAGGTACTGGAATACAATGCAAGATTCGGCGACCCGGAGGCGCAGGTGGTACTGCCCCGTATGAAGAACGATATCATCGAAGTGATGGAGGCCTGTGTGGATGGCACGCTGGATCAGATCGACCTTCAGTTTGAAGACAATGCTGCGGTATGTGTGGTTCTGGCAAGCGATGGCTATCCCGTATCCTATGAGAAGGGATTCGTGATAAACGGTCTGGAGAACTTCGACGGAAAAGACGGTTATTATTGTTTCCATGCCGGAACGAAGCTTACGGACAAGGGAATCGTCACAAACGGTGGTCGCGTTCTGGGAGTGACAGCAAAGGGAGCTACCCTGAAGGAGGCACGTGCCAATGCCTATGCGGCAACGGAATGGATCTCTTTCGAGAATAAATACATGCGTCATGACATTGGCAAGGCAATCGATGAAGCGTAAGGCAAGGTCAGGATACAAAAGGAGTTGCAGATGAAAAAGACAGTACAGAGAATAAGTAAATGTAAAGCTTTCTGGGGAATGCTTGCACTGGTACTTGTGTTGGGAGCAGGACTTTTTGCCGGGGATCTGGCAATCGTCAGTCATGCGGAGAGTGCGGCCAAGGTAACGGCATCCAGTGCCAAGATCCGTAAGAGTGCGGACTCTTCCAGTGAAGTCATCGGAAGTGCGGCCAAGGATAAGACGATCTCCATCAAGAGTCAGACCAAGGGTGCAGACGGTTATACCTGGTATGAAGTGTATGTGGATGCGAATACGCTGGGATATATTCGTTCCGATCTGGTAAGCATTACCGACGGATCTACCCCGTCGTCTTCTTCAGGTACAACAACGACAACAACGACTACGACCACAGCGACACCGGCGCCTGCCGTGAATGAGACCCCTGTGGAGGTTACAGCAGTGGAGCCTCTGAGTGCTACCGTAACCGGCGGACAGTCCGTACGTGTGCGCAGCAATGCTTCTACTACCAGCCAGATTGTGACTACTGCGGAGAACGGAATGGCGCTGACCGTCACCGGTCAGGCTACCGGTACCGATGGCAAGACATGGTATCAGATAACCTTTATATCCAACAGTATTGAGGTGACCGGATTTATCCGTTCCGATTATGTGGCATTGTCCGGAGAATTGCAGGCACCTGTGGAAGAACAGCCCGCAGAGGAACAGCCTGTGGAAGAACAGCCCGAGGATACCCAGACGACATCAAAGGATTGGGATACCCAGTTACAGGGAGATGCCTGGTATCTGTTAGATATGGCAGGACAGAAGCAGTATAAGATCGAAGATCTGTTCAATTCCATAGATCAGATCACGGAGATCAACGCACAGTTTGACACAGATCAGAAGAAATTAAAGAGCCAGAAGGCGGTCATCATTGTACTGGTGATTCTGTTAGTATTTCTGGCAGCGGCAGTAACACTGCTGATCTTCAAGATCAAGGATATGATGGATGCGGCTGACTTCTCTGATGCGGAGGAAAGCGTCCGCAGAAGAAGAGTGGACAGACCGAAAACCGGTAGACCTCAGGGAGGCAGACCGGCGGGACAGAGTAGCAGACCCCAGGGCTCACAGAAGGTAATGCATGAAGTAGGTGCAGAGAGAAGACCCACGGGACAGGGACAGAGATCCGTAACAGGGCAGCAGACAAGACCCACAGGACAGGGAGCAAGACCTATGGCAGGGCAGCAGGCAAGACCCGCAGGGCAGGGAGCAAGACCTGCAGGGCAGCAGGCAAGACCCGCAGGACAGGGTGTAAGACCTGTGGCAGATCAGCAGGCAAGATCAGCAGGACAGCAGGCAAGACCCGCAGGGCAGGGAACAAGACCCGTAGGACAGGGAGCGAGACCTGCAGGGCAGCAGGCGAGACCCGCAGGACAGAGCGGCAGACCTGTGGCGCCCCAGGTAGACCGACCGACCAGACCTGTACAGAAGGAAGGCAATCAGGATCCCGGCTGGAAGTCCAAGAACTTCATGTCCGATGATGATGAATTTGAATTCGAATTCCTTAACTGGGACGGTGACGAAGAACAATAAAAATCTGAGTAATCATAAAAGAGAACGGTATCTTACGAAAGTGGGATGCCGCTTTCTTTTTAAAATTTTGATAAACTTTCCGGGTCTACGGTTGACAGTATCGTCTTCACTGTTATAATAAACGTATAACAATCGGTGACATGGGAAGGGAGTGATTTTGATGATAATAGAGATAGATTTCAACAGTGATGAAGCGCTCTATATGCAACTGCGCAATCAGATCATCATGGGAATTGCCACGTCACAATTTCATGAAGGAGATTCCCTGCCAAGTGTAAGGCAGCTGGCGGATACCATCGGGATCAATATGCATACTGTAAATAAGGCATACACGGTCCTGAAGCAGGAAGGCTATGTCAAGGTAGACAGACGAAAGGGCGCAGTGATCGCTCTGGATGTGGACCGGATGCGTGCAGTGGATGAATTACGGAAGGAACTGCAGGTAATACTGGCTAAGAGCAGCTGTAAAAATATTTCCAGGCAGGAAGTGCATGAGCTGATTGATGAAATATATGAAGAATATGGAGGACTGAATTGATGCAGTCACAGTTTACGGATAAAGCGCAGAACGCGCTTGCCCAGGCAGGCAGATGTGCCAGAAGCCTGAAACAGGGCTATATCGGAACCGAACACATTCTGGTGGGACTTTTGAAGGAAGAGTCCGGTGTAGCAGCCAAAGTATTAATGGATAATGGCGTGCAAATAGACCAGGTCATGGAAATGATCCGGGATCTGATCGCTTTTGAAAACGGTGTGGCAGTGAAGGACAGAGAAGGGTATTCTCCCAGAGCGGCGAGAATCCTGGAGGAAGCACACCGTCAGGCAGCCCGTTTCGGACAGAAACAGACCGGCACAGAGCATCTGCTGCTGGCACTGATCAAAGAAGGCGAGAATGTTGCTGTACGTCTGTTGAACACGTTGGGGGCCAATGTACAGAAAATATATGTGGATACCCTGATCGCCATCGGACAGGATGGCAATCTGTATAAGGAAGATCTGGGGAAAAAGGGCGACCGCAAGGCAAAGCAGTCTACTCTGGAACAATACAGCAGAGATCTGACGGCTTTGGCAAGAGAGGGCAGGCTGGATCCTGTCGTGGGCAGAGAAGAAGAGATCCGCAGAGTCGTACAGATCTTAAGCCGCCGCACGAAGAACAATCCCTGTCTCGTCGGAGAACCCGGTGTAGGTAAGACCGCTGTGGTAGAAGGGCTGGCAGCCCGGATCGTAGCGGGAGATGTGCCTTTTACCGTACAGAATAAGAGAGTACTGACCTTGGACCTGTCGGGAATGGTAGCGGGTAGTAAGTACCGCGGTGAGTTCGAGGAACGGATCAAGAAAGTATTAAAAGAAGTAACGGAGGACGGGAATATCATTTTATTCCTGGATGAACTGCATACGATCATCGGAGCCGGAGGGGCAGAGGGTGCCATTGATGCTTCCAATATCATGAAACCTTCCCTGGCGAGAGGTGAAATCCAGTTAATCGGTGCAACCACCATTGCAGAATATCGCAAATACATTGAGAAGGATGCAGCGCTGGAGCGCAGATTCCAGCCGGTGACTGTCGAAGAACCCACGGAGGAAGAGGCTGTCCGCATTCTGGAAGGCATCAAGGGAAAATATGAAGATCACCATCATGTGGAGATTACCCCGGAAGCCATCGAAGCTGCAGTCAGACTGTCCAGCCGCTATATTAACGATCGTAATCTGCCGGATAAGGCCATCGATCTGATCGATGAGGCGGCAGCCAGTGCCAGACTGCATGCGTTGGACGTGCCGGATAAGGCGAAGGAGATCTCCGACCGGATCCATGAGATGGATCAGGAGATGGAGAGAGCTATCCGCATGGAAGCTTTTGACCAGATGGCAGAGATCAAAAAGAAGCAGGATGCTCTGGTGAAAAAGCAGGAGCGCCTGATGAAGAAACGGGAAAAACAGGAAGCAGGCAGCACTTTAAGTATCGGAGAGAACGAGATTGCCGAGGTTGTTGCCCAGTGGACGAAGATTCCCGTACAGAAGCTGGCGGAAAAAGAGAGTGAGCGGCTGTTAAAGCTGGAGAAGACCCTGCACAAGCGTGTCATCGGCCAGGAAGAAGCAGTGAGTGCAGTGGCTAAGGCAATGCGCAGAGGCCGTGTGGGCCTGAAGGATCCCAACCGTCCCATTGGTTCTTTCCTGTTCTTAGGACCTACCGGTGTGGGTAAGACAGAGCTGTCCAAAGCACTGGCAGAGGCAATGTTCGGTTCCGAGGATGCCATGATCCGTGTCGATATGTCCGAATATATGGAAGGACATTCAGTCTCCAAGATGATCGGGTCACCGCCCGGATATGTGGGATTCGAAGAAGGCGGACAATTAAGCGAGAAGGTACGCCGCAATCCCTACTCTGTCGTGCTGTTCGATGAGATCGAGAAGGCTCATCCCGATGTATTTAACGTACTTTTACAGGTGCTGGATGACGGTCATATCACGGACTCCAAGGGACGTAAGGTCAGCTTCAAAAATACCGTACTGATCATGACTTCCAACGCGGGTGCACAGCGTATCGTGGATCCCAAGAATCTGGGCTTTGCCACAGAGAAGAGTGAGACCAAAGATTACGAGAAGATGAAAGCGGGTGTCATGGAAGAGGTAAAGCACAGCTTTAAGCCGGAATTCATCAACCGTATTGATGATATTATCGTGTTCCATCAGCTGAATAATGAGAACATGAAGGAGATCGTGAATCTGCTGGCAGCCAATCTCTATAAGAGATGTGAGAACCAGCTGGGAATTCATCTGACTATCACCGCGGCGCTGAAGGAACATCTGGTATCCAAATATGCGGATAACAAGATGGGGGCAAGACCTTTAAAGCGTGCGATCCAGTCGGTGGTAGAGGATGCTCTGGCAGAGGAAATCCTGCAGAAAAAGGTGGTGCCGGGAGATAAAGTATCCGCCGGATTCAAGGACGGAAAAGTGGTATTTACGGTTAAAAATAAATAAAATTTTTTGTAGAAAAACAGTGTGAGATATATTATACTGTAACTATTCAAAACCCCATTCGCAAAGGACAAAAGAAAAAGATAGCGGATGCAGTTACTTTCAGGAGGACAGACAGATGGCAGTAGTGGAAGAAATACTTCGCAGTGAAGCAGACGGATCTATCAGCTTTGGTAATCACAAGCTGGCCAAGAAGGCAAAGGTAGAAGATTATGAGCATGCAGGAGATCTGCTGAAGGTTAAGACCTACAATGAGATGACAAAGTTAGAGAAGAACGGCATGTTTTTATATGAATCTGTTCCCGGAACCAGTGTGCTGGAGTTTAAGGAATCTGACAACAGCGTGGAGTTCGTCGTAGAGGGTGATGAGGATTCCCAGATCACCGTAGGTCTGAAGGATGATACCGAGTACGAAGTATTGATCGACGGCAAGAACGTAGGAACCATGAAGACCGGACTTGGCGGCAAGCTGAGCTTAAGCGTAGAACTGGAAGCAGCAGGTGAAGTACCTGTTAAGATCGTAGAGGCATAAGGACGCACTGCAAAGGAGTCCAGGCACGGAGAGTGTTGTAGTACTTCGTGACTGGGCTCTTTTTTAAATATTCAGGGTCTGTCAGAGGCGGTGTTGCAAAGGGGCTCGGAATAGCTATTACGTCTATTGAGGAGAGAGCATGGCAAAAGGAAAGACAGCCACCGTTTTTTTCTGTCAGAACTGTGGCTATGAATCCACGAAATGGCTGGGACAATGCCCCGGCTGCAGAGAGTGGAATACTTTCGTGGAAGAGACGATAGATAAAACAGAATTAAAGAATACCGGAAACGGTGCGAAGAGAGACAGAAGAGAGGCATCAGAACCCTGTGTACTGTCCGAGATCACCATCCGGGAGGAGAATAAGACCCTCACCGGGATCAAAGAACTGGACCGGGTGCTGGGAGGCGGTATCGTACAGGGATCCCTGACACTGGTAGGCGGAGACCCCGGAATCGGTAAGTCCACACTGTTATTGCAGGTTTGTCATAATCTGTCTGCGGCGGGACATAAGGTACTATATATCTCAGGAGAGGAATCCAAGGTACAGATCAAGATGCGGGCGGATCGCCTGGGCACTTTTTCGGAGCATATGCTCCTACTGTGCGAGACGAATCTGGACATTATCAGTGAAGTGATCCGCAGGAGTAAACCGGAGGTCGTGATCATTGACTCTATTCAGACCATGTACAACGAAAATGTGTCGGCGGCACCGGGAAGCGTATCCCAGGTGAGGGAATCCACAGGCATCCTGTTGCAGCTGGCGAAAGGACTGGGAATCTCGATCTTCATTGTAGGTCATGTAACCAAGGAAGGTACGGTGGCAGGTCCCAGAGTGTTGGAACATATGGTGGACACGGTACTTTATTTTGAAGGGGACAGACATGCGTCCTACCGTATTCTGCGGGGCGTAAAGAACCGTTTTGGATCCACGAATGAGATCGGTGTCTTCGAGATGCGGGAGACGGGGCTGGCAGAGGTCAAGAATCCTTCGGAATATATGTTGAACGGTCGACCGGAGAATGCCAGCGGTTCTGTGGTGGCATGTACCATGGAGGGCACCAGACCGCTTCTGATCGAGCTACAGGCGCTGGTGTGCCACAGTAATTTCGGCATTCCCAGAAGACAGACTACCGGTACGGATTTTAATCGCGTAAATCTCCTGATGGCAGTATTGGAGAAGCGTTCGGGAGTACAGTTATCCTCCTGTGATGCCTATGTGAATATCACCGGCGGTATTAAGATCCAGGAGCCGGCGATTGATTTAGGGATCGTGCTGGCGATTCTGTCCAGCTTCCGGAATAAGGCATTGAACCCGAAGATGGTTGCCTTCGGAGAAGTGGGCTTAAGCGGTGAAGTCCGTGCAGTCAGCATGGCAAAACAACGTGTGGCAGAGGCCGAGAAGCTGGGCTTCGAGGAATGCGTGGTGCCTTACGTGTCACTGGAAGAGTGCAAAAAGGGAAGTAAGATCCGGGTCATCGGCGTAAGCTCCGTGCAGGATGCGGTCGATAAAGTATTTGGCTGATGATCCTAAACTGTGAAATGCATTTGAAAAAGAGACCAGCAATGGTCAAAAGATATGAGGAGGGCAAAACATGCCTGTAAAAATAGGAATTGATATCGGCAGCAGCACAACGAAGATCGTTGCTTTTGAAGGGAAACATATGCTTCCGCCCATGGCGGTCAAGGCTGACAGCCAGGTGGCATCTCTCTATGGCGCATTCGGCAGATACCTGTATGAGAACAACCTGGAACTGCCGGATGTAGAAGGTGTCTACATCACCGGCGTTGGAAGCAAGTATGTGGAGAAAGCGGTATATGATCGTCCTACCTATAAGGTAGACGAATTCATAGCCACCGGAACCGGCGGTTATTACCTCACGGATAAAAAGGAAGTCATTGTCATCAGCATGGGCACCGGAAGCTTCTTCGTCAAAGTAACTGAAAATGAGATGAAGCATTTAGGCGGTGTCGGCCTGGGCGGCGGAACCATCTGCGGACTGTCCTCGATCATGCTAAACACCGGAGACATCCATGAGATCGTTCCCCTGTCCCGCAAGGGTGATGTGACGAAGATCGATCTGCGGATCGGTGATCTCGCCAAGGAAAAGCTTCCGGGTCTGAACCTGGATGTGACTGCATCCAACTTCGGCAAAGCAGATGCGCAGTCCAAGCCCGAAGACATCGCAGCCGGTATTGTACATATGGTCATCGAGAACATCTGTCAGGCAGGAATCTTGGCCTCCGTGAACACCGGTATCAAGGATTACATTCTCATCGGCGGTCTGACCAAATTCTTCGAGTGCCGCCAGATCATCGAGGACTTCAAGAGCCTGTGGGACGTGAAGATCAGTATTCCGGAGTACTCCGATTACGCTACCGCGATCGGGTCCGTGATCGCGCCAGATTCGGAGAAAGAGGAGATCTGATAATATAGCTGCAAAGACAACACCCCGGCATGGCGCGGGTCTATAAATCGCGTCGTGCCGGGGTGAAATGTATCCAATAGAATCCAAAACAGAAACAAAAAAAGCCGATAACATCGACTTTTTAAAGCAGGGGAAGAGGGGATCGAACCCCCGTTAACGGTTTTGGAGACCGCCGCACTACCGCTGTACTATTCCCCTATGAAATTGCATCAGTTGAATCACTGACGAAAGCTATTATAGCATAGATGTTTACTATTTAGCAAGTGAAAATTTTAAATTTTTGCAAAAACTTTTGCAATTCCAAAGGAAACCACAAAAAATAACTTATAACACAATTAAAGCAGCCGCAGGCGGGAAACCTGCAGCCACTTTAATTGTGTAAAAGGGGAATTCTTCCGGAAATCTACTTATATAAGCGGTTCGGCTCTCACCGAACATGTTTAGTATAGTACACAATTTGGCTTTTGTCTACCACTTTTTTGCAAAAATCGGCAAAAAAATTGCAAAAATAATTTTGCTTAGAAAACAAAGTGCAGAAGAAAATGAGAAAAATGTATATAATCAGATACATACTGGGAAAAGCTTGCTTTTCTGCGCAGCTTTCGTGTAATATAGGCGTTATATGAGTATGAGAAAGTACGGCAGATAAGGGCTGTACGGAAATGAGGGAATCTATGGAACAGCATTTTAATACCCCGTTGGAAGTCATTGATAACAACATGAAAGCAGGAGAGGGCAAGGCGCATCTTCCCCTGGGTAAGATGATCCTGTTAGGCATTATGGCAGGTGCGTTCATCGCACTGGGCGGAGCTACCAGCAGTACCGCAGCACATGCCATTGACAATGTAGGTCTGGCACGATTCGTGGCAGGCATCATCTTCCCTGTGGGACTGATGATCATTGTATTTGTGGGCGGAGAACTTTTTACCGGTAACTGCTTGATCGTCATGGATGTGGTAGGCAAAAAGGTGACCTGGTTCGAATGTATCCGCAATCTGATCGTGGTTTACTTCAGCAATCTGATCGGTGCGCTGATCATTGATACCCTGATTTATTTTTCCGGTAATCTGGATTACACAGGTGGGCTTTTGGGTGCCTATGCCATCAAAGTGGCAGTCGGCAAGGTAGGCATTTCTCCTCTGAAGGGAGTCACCTCCGGCATCCTGTGCAATATTCTGGTATGTATTGCGATCCTGATGGCAGCGGCAGCTACGGATATCGTAGGTAAGGTCTGGGCGATCTTCTTCCCGATCATGGCATTCGTAGTCGGCGGTTTTGAGCACTGTGTTGCAAATATGTTCTACATTCCCGTAGGCATGATGGCTGCACAGAATCCCGCTTATGTGGCAAAGGCACAGGAAGCTTACGGCCTGACCGCCGAGCAGATCCAGGGACTGACAGTGCTTCACAGCCTGAACAACTTTATTCCCGTTACCATCGGCAATATTTTAGGTGGAATGGTATTCGTAGGAATCCCCTGCTTCTTTATCTATAAGAAGAAGTGGCAGAAATGGCATGAGGAGTCTAAGACCGCATAGGGCGAGTGGGTCACATAGTAAATACAGAGCAGAACAGGAGCAGCTTGGGATGATCATAGGACCCCAGGCTGCTTTTTGCTTATACGATGCATCAGATATAAATCATGCTTGCATAGGAGTTTACAGAGGATGATCCTGATATGGATTTTCAGAATTATAAACGAAATATTAAATCGCATTTTCAGACATGTAATATAAAAATAGCAGAAAACAAGAGAAAAAACGAGAAAATAAAAGAAATCGCATTTTAAACAACTGTGAATGCGTTTGAAAATCTCGGCATATAAAACTAATATAAGCTATATAGATTAGCACTCAACAAAAATGAGTGCTAACAAATGAAGAAGAGTAATATGATATTTAAATAGTTATAAGGAGGCAATTGTCATGAATTTGAAACCCTTAGGTGACAGAGTAGTATTAAAACAGTTAGTTGCAGAGGAGACTACCAAGTCCGGTATCGTGCTCCCCGGTCAGAATAAGGAAAAGCCCCAGCAGGCAGAAGTTGTTGCTGTTGGCCCCGGCGGTGTTGTAGACGGCAAGGAAGTAAAGATGGAAGTTAAGGTTGGCGATCAGGTCATCTATTCCAAATATTCCGGAACCGAAGTAAAGCTGGATGACGAAGAGTACATCATCGTTAAACAGAGCGATATCCTTGCAATCATTCAGTAATTGTAACTATTCTGAATAGTTACCAGTAATTGCAAAGACCTAAAAAGAAATTAAGACTAAGAACAAATAAATTGGAGGCTGATTATTATGGCAAAAGAGATTAAATACGGCGCAGAAGCCCGTGCAGCATTAGAGGCTGGTGTTAACCAGCTGGCAGATACCGTAAGAGTAACTTTAGGACCCAAAGGAAGAAACGTAGTACTGGATAAGTCCTTCGGTGCACCTCTGATCACCAACGATGGTGTTACCATTGCAAAAGAGATCGAGCTGGAAGATGCATTCGAGAACATGGGTGCACAGCTGGTAAAAGAAGTAGCTACCAAGACCAACGATGTAGCCGGTGATGGTACTACAACCGCAACCGTTCTGGCACAGGCTATGGTAAATGCAGGTATGAAGAACCTGGCAGCAGGTGCTAACCCCATCATCCTGAGAAAAGGTATGAAGAAAGCAACCGCATGTGCAGTAGAAGCCATCGGTAAGATGAGCCAGAAGGTAAACGGTAAGGAGCACATCGCAAGAGTAGCAGCAATCTCCGCAGGAGATGAAGCCGTAGGACAGCTGGTTGCAGATGCTATGGAGAAGGTAAGCAACAACGGTGTTATCACCATTGAAGAGTCCAAGACCATGCAGACCGAACTGGATCTGGTAGAAGGTATGCAGTT
>DLZQ01000011.1:0-4928 GCA_003447295.1 Lachnospiraceae bacterium | reverse complement strand
AAGAAGATCTCCAACATTCAGGAGATCCTGCCCCTGTTAGAGCAGATCGTTCAGTCCGGCGCTAAGCTGTTGATCATCGCTGAGGATGTAGAGGGCGAGGCACTGACCACCCTGATCGTCAACAAGCTGCGTGGTACTTTCAATGTAGTAGCTGTTAAGGCTCCCGGCTATGGTGACAGAAGAAAAGCTATGCTGGAGGATATCGCAATCCTGACCGGCGGTACCGTGATCAGTTCCGAGCTTGGTTATGAGCTGAAGGATACCACAATGGATATGCTGGGCCGTGCAAAATCCGTTAAGGTTCAGAAAGAGAACACCGTGATCGTAGACGGTGAAGGCGACAAGGAAGCATTACAGTCCAGAATCGCACAGATCAAGAAGCAGATCGAAGAGACCACTTCTGATTTTGACAGAGAGAAGTTACAGGAGAGACTGGCTAAGCTGTCCGGTGGTGTTGCAGTCATCCGTGTAGGTGCTGCTACCGAGACCGAGATGAAGGAAGCTAAGCTTCGTCTGGAAGATGCACTGGCAGCTACCAGAGCAGCAGTAGAGGAAGGTATCATCTGTGGCGGTGGCTCCGCATATATTCATGCATCCAAGGAAGTTGCCAAACTGGCAGCCAGCCTGGAAGGTGATGAGAAGACCGGTGCAGGCATCGTCCTGAAAGCACTGGAAGCTCCTCTGTATCACATCGCAGCAAACGCAGGACTGGAAGGCAGCGTTATCATCAATAAGGTACGTGAGTCTGAGGTCGGTGTCGGCTTCGATGCTCTGAAAGAGGAATATGTGGATATGGTAAGTGCCGGCATCCTGGATCCTGCAAAGGTTACCAGAAGTGCTCTGCAGAACGCTACCAGCGTAGCAAGCACACTGCTTACTACCGAAAGCGTTGTAGCTAACATCAAGGAAGAGACTCCCGCAATGCCCGCCGGTGGAGCCGGCATGGGCGGAATGATGTAAACACCCATAGAAAAAACAAGCGCCACACCTTCGGGTGTGGCATTTGTTTTTTATGGGTGTTTATCGAGAAAATCATAAGTGCGAAGCACGTGCTCTGCGAAGCAGAGCGATTTTCGAAGATACAGCGGATTCCCTTGACTCTCCCCCAAAAACCTCTTAAACTTATCTCAAACACATCAAAGAAAGAGGTATCCCTATGAATCGTTTTGAATATATCGTAGAAAGCATTGATGGCGATTATGCCCATCTTCGCAGAACGGACATCGAATCCGATGAATTAAAGCTGGTAGCGCGTGCGCTACTCCCGCCAGAGATCATGGAGGGCACGAAGCTGTTGTATGAGTGGATGCAGTACTCCATCATGGAATAATTCCGGAGGATCAATCTGTATTTAACGCAATATTTGTCATAAAATAAAAAGAAAACTGGCACGACAGAAGTCCGGGAAGAAGCTACACTTACAGTATAATTATGAGTGATAAAAGGAGACCCCTATGAGCGAACTAAGAACCTATCACAATCCTGTACAGCGAGGCTTTTTCCCGGATCCATCTGTGATCCGTGTCGGTGACGATTATTACATGGTGAATTCCAGCTTCCAGTATTTTCCGGCAATCCCCATTTCCCATTCGAGAGATATGGTACACTGGCATATCATCGGCCATGCCATCACGAATCCGGAATGGCTGGACATCAGTGACATTAGAGATTCCCACGGTATCTGGGCACCGGATATCGAATATGTGGATGGAAAATACTATATTTATGTAACTTTGCGTCTGAATGCGGACGGCAAGCGTGATAACAATGTAATGCGCAGACAGCTGGTGATGGTGTCTGATAAGCCGGAAGGTCCTTACAGCAAGCCGGTATGTCTGGAAGTGGACGATATCGACCCGTCACTTTTTGTGGATGATGACGGCAGCAGATATATGATCATTGCCAAGGCAGCACAGGCAGTTCCACTGACGGCGGACGGACTGGCAGTGGCGGGTCCTGCGAAGACCGCATGGGAAGGCACGGGCGAGCGCTGCTCCGAAGGTCCCCATATTATGAAAAAGGACGGCTATTATTACGCTATCGTGGCTGAGGGTGGCACCGGTTACGGTCACGGGATTAATGTGGGAAGAAGTAAGAACTTCTACGGTCCCTATGAGTGCTCCCCCTACAATCCGGTCATGCGTCAGAAGGACCCTGCGGCACCCATTCAGAGAGCCGGACACGGCAAGCTGGTACAGGATCAGAACGGTCAGTGGTGGTGTTATTATCTCTGTGGCAGACCCAACGAGGGCAACTATACGACCGTGGGCAGAGAGTCGGCGCTGGATTCCGTACAGTGGACGAAGGACGGCTGGTTTACCGTCAACGAAGGAAAAGGTCCCAGCCTGACACAGGTTGCGCCCAATCTTCCTGAGTGCATTTATGAGAGAAATCTGTTCGATGACTTTGATGATACCAAGCTGAATTTGGAATGGGAGTTCGTGCGCAACCCGGACAACGGATCCTGGTCACTGACGGAACGTCCCGGATATTTCCGGATCTGGACCAGAGACGGACAGCTGAATGAGATCCGTGCGAAAAATACATTGTTACGAAGAGAACAGGAGCTGTCCTACGTGGCGGAGACGAAGCTGGAGTTCTACCCGGATAAGGACGGAGAACAGGCGGGACTGACCTGCTATTACAGCACAGCCACCTATGCCAGATGCTCTCTGTGCTATGAGGGCGGACGGAAGATCCAACTGGTCATCAACCGCAACCATGGTGAGGAACTGATGGCGGAAGTGGACAATGTGAAGGAAGCCTCTGTGTATCTGAAGGTAGTGGTGGAGAAGCTGACCAGAGCTTTCTATTACAGCTATGACGGGGAGAACTGGGAACTGGTAGACGTTTTGGAAAATTGCATTTACCTCTGCGACGAGGGTGTTCCCGACGATCCCAAACGCCATACAGGTACGCTGGTAGGCATCTATGCCAATAACGGAGGATGTGGAAGCCGCAAAGCAGCGGATTTTGACTACTTTAAATATGAGGATTAGACAAAAAAGAAGTCCTGATTTTGGCTAAAAGTGCGAAAAAGTCGCAATGACAAGAAATCTGTTTGCCAAATAGTCGAAATAATGGTAAAATAATTATGATTCAAAATGTAAGAGCTTACATTTTGAATCGACAGGAACAAATGCAACGCATAGTTTCATACATCTCTTTTCAAAGGATCCCGGGTGAGCAGCCCGGGATCTTTTGTGCATCTGAGGTTTGTGCATCCGAAGCAGTCAGGAATAGAAAATAATTTCAAAAAATTTGTATGATTTTGTCGAAAACTGTCACGTATATAATGTAGTGAGGTTTTAACATGATTAAAGACGAAGAAATCAGAATGATAAATGAAAAACTGGATTTTTATGTAATGGCAAGTGATGAGGAGTTCGATACCGAAGAGGTACGCAAACTTGTGAAGCGATTAGATGAATTGGATCCCATACCATTGCCGTGGAAATCGGATGAGGAAGCATTGAAAGACTTCTGGGATTATTGTGAAGAGAGACAGAGGGAAGAACGTATAATAGCAGAGATGAAAATTAAGGGTTGAGAAGTCAGTGCCTTTGGAAAAAGTATGTGGTAAAATATATATACGAGAAACGAAATGCTGCAAGAATTGCCAGACGTAGGTCAATTCATCCTAGCTATGGATACCTGGTTTGAAAAACTGATGTAGAAATAATCTAGGAAAATAGTTTAAAGTTTACATGTTATGATCATGTATGAAGTTGGAACAAAATAAAAGAATTGTGCTATACTATTGTTCAAGAAAAAAATCATTGACATATTTCAATCTATTTAGGAGGATAAACGATCATGTGTACAGCAGCAACTTATAAAACAAAAGATTTTTACTTTGGACGAACCCTCGATTATGAATTCTCTTATGGTGATCAGATAGTAATTACACCACGTAATTATGCGTTTAATTTTCGCCATGTTGGCGATATGAAAAATCATTATGCAATTATTGGAATGGCTCATGTTGCAGAGGATTATCCTTTGTATTATGATGCTATGAATGAAAAAGGAGTGGCAATGGCAGGACTGAATTTTGTCGGAAATGCTGTTTATGCCGCGATTAAGCCAGATGTGGAAAATATTGCACAGTTTGAATTTATTCCGTGGATTTTAAGTCAGTGTTCTTCTTTAGTTGAAGTTCGCGAGCTTCTTGAACGAATTAATATTGTTAATACTCCTTTCAGCGAGCAATTACCATTAGCACAATTACACTGGATCATTTCTGATGAGAATGAGTCAATTACGGTAGAATCTATGTCAGATGGTTTGCATATTTATGACAATCCAGTAGGAGTGCTTACGAATAATCCGCCATTTCCACAGCAGATGTTTCAACTAAATAATTATATGTATTTATCTCCTAAACAGCCCAGAAATACTTTCTGCGAAAATTTGGCTCTTGATGCATATAGTAGAGGTATGGGAGGATTAGGTCTTCCGGGAGATCTCTCATCTTCCTCACGATTTGTACGTGTAGCTTTTACAAAGGTAAATGCAATTTCAGGTGAATCAGAGGAAGAAAGCGTTAGCCAATTCTTCCACATTCTCGGATCTGTGGATCAGCAACGAGGATGTTGCGAAGTAGCGGATGGAAAATATGAAATCACATTGTATACGTCGTGTTGTAATGTTACAAAAGGTATTTATTATTACAATACTTATGAAAACCATCAGATCAGTGCAGTAGATATGCATGTAGAAAATCTGGATAGTGATAAAATGATTTGTTATCCAGTAATTCAAGGAGAACGAATCAACTATCAAAATAAATAATGTTTTGAAATCAGGGATGAGGTAGAAAGGAAAGTTCCATGATAAAAGATGAAGTAAAAAAACTCAGGATGGTCAGTCCGGAATCACTACAGTTTTTAAATAATGCTACAAAATTTTATAATTTAATGATGATG
>DLZQ01000025.1:11869-12560 GCA_003447295.1 Lachnospiraceae bacterium | reverse complement strand
TAGATTATCTGCTGCATATGTCTCAGGATGTGATCACTGCATTTAACGGTCTGGCGATCAGTCTGGCAGGGGTGAATCCGGAGAGCTCTTCCGTTCAGCTTACGGTAGTGGAGATGATCAAGAGCGGCAAATACGCAGAGCAGTTCGCTGCATTGCAGAGCAGTCTTGCCGGTGTGGATATCGCTTCTGTATTACAGCAGGTAGAGAGCATATCTCTGGATTTCTGCGGTATTAACTTGAGCTGGGTACCATCCGAAGTGGGTGGCATTGATATTATTGTGCCCATTGCAGCGGGAGTATCCGCATGGTTGTTATGTGTGGCGCAGAATGCGGCCAATGTCATTCAGGCAGAACAGTCTAAACTGAACAAATACGGTATGATGGCATTTTCCGTAGGACTTTCCCTGTATCTGGGCTGGTTTGTTCCCGCCGGTGTGGCACTGTACTGGATCGCCAGCAATCTGTTTGCGATCTTACAGCAGTATCTGTTAAACTGGGCCATTAATCCAAAAGACTATGTGGATTACGAAGCACTGGAGGCCAGCAAACAGGAACTGGATGAATTACAGTCTATCGGAGGCAGGAAAAAGCCTTTTGCGAGAAATCCTTATGCCAAGAGAGAGAAGAAGGACTTCAAGCGTTTCTTCTCGGTGGTGAATAAGCATCTGGTATTTTATTCCGAGAGCAGTGG
>DLZQ01000025.1:2228-11592 GCA_003447295.1 Lachnospiraceae bacterium | reverse complement strand
GACCCTGAGGATCAGATCTTCGCACTGGCAGAGAAAGAGAATAAGATCCGTGCCTATTATATCGGGGAGAAGAAGCTGATCACTCTGATGATGAAGATGGATGCGGATGTGGTTGTTATGACCATGCCGGATATTGAGAATTTTCATATCAAGCGCAGTTATGTGAGAAAAGATATTGAATATATCTACATCCCTCATTGTATGGACAGCCTGAATATGACCATGCGTACCGGATCCATGGATCATTACGATACAGTATATTGTGTCGGTAAACATCATACCGAGGAGATCCGCAAAACGGAGGAAGCCTATGGCCTGCCACCTAAGAAGCTGATCGATTGGGGATACTGTCTGTTAGACCGCATGATCGAAGATTACAAGAAGGCAGACAAGACGCCTCATGAGAAAAAACATATTTTGATCGCCCCCTCCTGGCAGAAGGACAATATTGTGGACAGCTGTCTCGAAGGTATGCTGGATGATCTGGCAGGTAAGGGCTATGAAGTGGTAGTGCGTCCTCATCCCCAGCAGGTACGTTTACAGCGGGACAAGATGGACCGACTGAAAGAGCGTTATGCGAATAACCCGGATATCGAGATCCAGACCGACTTTTCTTCCAACAGCACTGTATTTGAGGCAGATCTGTTAGTGACCGACTGGTCCGGTATCGCTTATGAGTATGCGTTCACGACGAACAAGCCGGTATTATTCGTGGATACGCCCATGAAGGTCATGAATCCGGAGTATCAGAAGATCGACACTGTACCTATCAATATCTGGATGCGGGATGTCATCGGAGACCGTCTGAATCCTGCGAAGACAGAAGAGACGGAAAGTAAGGTCAGAAATCTGCTGGCACAAAAAGATGCTTACCATGATAGAATTGAAAAATTCGTGGAAGAGTATGTATACAACCTGGGCAACAGTGCCGAAGTAGGTGCGAAATACATCGTACAGGCAGTTCAGGAACAGATCAAAAAAGCAAAAGAACAATAATCTGTAAAACAGAAATCACAAATAAATAAAAAGTAAAAGAAAGAGGTAAGTAAAATTATGAAGAAATTAAGCAAAATCGCACAGGTAACATTTTTCGCAGCAGCATTCGCAGTACTGTTCTCCGGTACGGCAGATGCCTATATCGATCCTTCCGTTATGAACTACGCCATTCAGGCAGTAGCGGGAGTCGTTATCGCAGTAGGCGCTGCAGCCGGTATTTACTGGAGAAAGGCAAAAAAGAAGATCGACAAGAGCCTCGGTATCGATGAGAACAGAAACAAAGAAGTAGAGTCCGACGATATCATGCTGGATCAGGCGCAGGACAAGCAGGACAAGTAAGCAGGAGAAATGTTTAGAAATGAACAAACGGGATAAGAAACAATTACTGCCGGGAATCGTGATAGCTATTGCTATCGCATTTCTGGTATTCCTGTATGCACCAGTGGATCTGTACTGCAGCAATATATCGGAATTCTGGTTTGATTTCGGGATATTAATCAGGGCATCACTGGGGTTATTTTTGATTAGCGCTGTCATATTGTCTCTGGCCTATGTATGCTTATGGCTCATTCATCCGGTTTTATACCGCATAGGATTAACCGGGGGATTCTTGGGGCTGCTTTGTACTTACATTCAGGGCAATTTTCTCGTAAAGAATCTGCCACCTTTGGATGGAACATCGATTCAGTGGGAAGAGTATACGGTACTTCGGACGGAGGACTTTGTCCTCTGGGGTATCGGATTGATCGTTGCTGTATTGATGTACATTTTCCTGAAAAAGGATATGCTGTCTAAAACGGTTATGTATTTAAGCGGTGGATTGACATTGATGTTGTTGATCACAGCAGTCAGTGTCGTGTTTACCAGCGGAGCGTTACAGGAGAAAGTACATTATCAGTATGGTGCGGACAAAGAATTCGTGATGTCGGAAGATCAAAATTTTGTCATTCTTCTGTTGGATACTGTGGATTCCAGAACCGTTACGGAGCTGCTGGCAGATCACCCCGAATATAATGAGACATTCCGGGATTTTACCTATTTTGAGAACACAGTGGGGGCTTATTCCTGCACTGAGAGATCTGTACCGTATATCCTGTCCGGAGAATGGTATGAAAATGATGAACCATTTGATGATTATATGAAACGAATGTATCAGGTGTCGCCGTTGTTTAACACATTACAGGAACGGGGATACAATATGGAGCTTTACGATTCCGAACTTTATATGGATGATGATGTAGCTGCCATGTTTAGCAATATTCACAGAGTGGATCTGAAACTGAGTTCTTACACTGGGTTTGCCAAACCGTTACTGAAATTGATTGGTTTCCGCTATGCACCGTTTGAACTGAAGAAAAAATGTACGTTTAAGACAGCTGCATTTGCGGAACTGATTACGGTAGAGAACATCAGTGAGAAAATCAGTAGCAGTGAACTGGATCATATATTCAAGGGACAGTTGGATACTGCGGGCATTACTACAGAGGATTCCTCTAAAAAGTTTAAATTTATTCATTTGAATGGAGCACATGTTCCGTACATTTATGATAAGGAAATGAATATTATAAATGAATGGGACGGAACTTATGAGCAGAGTACTCAGGCAACCCTGTTCGGAGCAATGGATTATGTAGAACAATTGCGAGAAAGTGGCGCTTATGACAATACCACTATTATTGTAATGTCAGATCATGGATTTAACGGAAGCCTTGCGCAAAGTGGAGATGCTACCTGGATGAGGCAGTGTGCAATGCTTCTGGTCAAGGGAAGAAATGAACATCATGACACTATGCAGATTTCACAGGCACCTATCAGTTTTGAAGATTTGCAGGAAGCTTATGTAAGATTGCTGGATGGACAACAGAGCGATTCTGTCTTTGACTGGAAGGAAGGCGATGTGAGAGAACGTCGTTTCTTAAGGTATTCTTTCCTGGATGATAGTCATATGCAGGAGTATATGCAGACCGGATATGCCTCCGATATGGATACGATGATTCTGACCGGAAGAGAATTTAATCGTTAAAAATCATTGGAAAAACAGTATAATAGGGAGAAATGGTGTGAGTAAAAGTAACATTAAGAAAAAAATAGCAGGCGGACAGCTGTTGCCGGGGGTATTTGTATCCCTGGCAATCAGCTTTTTGATTTTTCTGTATGCGCCGGTAGATCTGTTCTGTGCAAATGTTTCTGAATTTTGGTTCGACTTCTCCACATTGCTTCTCACAGCTTTTGGAATGTTTGCTGTCTGCTTTGCTGTGCTTTTCGTAGTATACTTGATTGCTTTGCTGATCCATCCGTATGTTTACCGGATCGTATTGGCGGGAGGACTGGTTCTTTTTATCTGTACTTATGTCCAGGGCAACTTTATGATCGATCGTCTGCCGACGTTGGATGGCACTTCCATCTGGTGGGGGAAATATGATATCCTTCGTAAGGATACATTGATTCTGTGGGCAGTGGTGTCGACTGTTGTACTTGTTGCAATGATCGTGTTGAAAAGACAGAAATTTATCAATGCGGTTATGTTTGTCAGCGGTTGTATGACATTAATGCTTTTGGTTACTGCGTGCAGCACTGTGTTGACCAGCGGAGCACTGCAGCCCAAACTTCATCTGCATGTCAGTGTGGAAGAGGAATTTGAACTGTCACAGAATGAGAATTTTGTAATTTTGGTGTTGGACACTGCGGATTCCAGGGAGTTTTCCGCTCTCTTGGAGGAACACCCGGAGTATCGGGATGTCTTTGCTGATTTTACTTATTTTGAAAATACCATGGGAACTTATACCAGCACGCTGAATGCCATCCCTTTTATTTTATCAGGAGAATGGTATGAGAATGAGGGTTCGTTTCAAGAGTATCTGGATGGAGTCTACAGAGAAGCACCTCTGTGGAATGAACTGGAGAGCAGAGACTATCAGATAAATCTTTATGAAGATGATATTCGTGCGCAGGACAGTTCCATTGTGGATAATTTTGATAATGTTTATTTTACGAAGGTTCGTCCCAGCTCGTATCTGGAACTGGCAAAACAGGAACTGAAATTAGTCGGTTTCCGTTATGCACCTTATGATTTGAAACGGTACTGTGTCATCAAAGAGGTGTATTTTAATGAACTCAGAGTATCTTATCCGGAAGGATCCGATGCCAAAGCTTTTACGGCGGATAATACAGCATTTAAGGAAGATCTGGCAACGCAGGGTGTGAGCATGGATCTTACGGGAAATCAATTCCGTTTCATTCATCTGAATGGGGCGCATGCACCGTTTATCTATGATAAGGATGCTAATATCATAGGTGTGGAGCATGGATCCTATCGTCAGAGCATGGAGGCATCCATCACACTGGCGGCAAATTATATTCAGGCACTGAAAGACAGCGGTGCTTATGATAATACGGCGCTGATCGTCATGGCGGATCATGGATATAACGGAATTGGTGAAAAAGAAGAAGACTTTTTAAGACAGGCAGCATTGCTGTTGGTCAAAGGAAGAGCGGAACATCATGATACCATGCAGACATCGGAAGCTCCTGTCAGTTATGAAGATCTGCAGTCGGCGTATGTACGGCTGCTGGATGGGGCACAGAGCGATGCCGTGTTTGATTGGAAAGAGGGAGATGCCAGAGAACGAAGATTCCTGGAATATGCTCCCGGCAGTGAAAAGTGCATGACAGAATATATACAGACAGGTCACGCGCAGGATATGACAACCATGGTGCCTACGGGAAGAGTTTTCACCAGATAGAAAGAGGAAAGAAAAGGCATGAAAAGCAAAAAAATAAAGAAACAGCAATTGCTTCCCGGTATTTTTATATCCCTGGCGATTAGTTTTATTTTATTTATATATGCCCCTGTGGAATTGTATTGCAGTAATCTGGATGAATTTTGGTTTGACTTTGGCGTGTTGATGCGTCTGGCACTATCTATGTTTGCAGTCAGTATGATCCTGATGACTTTAGGATATGTGATTCTGCTGCTGATTCATCCCGTGGTGTATCGGCTGGGACTGGCGGCAGGGCTTCTTTTGCTAGTCTGCACGTATGTACAGGGGAATTTCCTGATAACGAATCTGCCTCCTCTGGACGGCACGAATATTAACTGGAACGATTATCTGTTCCTCAGAAGGGAATCACTGCTTCTGTGGGGGATAGTTGCGGTAATCGTGGTAATGCTTCTGATTTTTCTGAAGGGCAGAATGTTTGAAAATGTTCTTATGTTTATCAGTGGATGTATGACGTTAATGCTTGTGGTGACAGGAGTCAGCATCGTAGTTACGAACCCTCCCGAAAAAGAGTCCACACAACTGTATGTGACACAGAAAGATGAATTTACGATGTCACAAAAGGAGAACTTTGTGATCCTGGTGTTGGACAGTTTTGATTCCAGAGAATTTACGGAACTGCTTTCAGAGCATCCGGAATATCGGGAGACTTTTGCGGATTTTACTTATTTTGATAATATGACGGCGGCATATTCCTGCACCAAGAGATCTATACCGTTTATCCTGGGTGGAGACTGGTATGAGAATCAGGGATCTTTTACAGAGTATATGAACGGCGTATATTCCGGTTCTCCGTTATTTACTGCATTGAAGGAACGGGGATATCTGATAGATCTGTATGAGGACGAACTTTACACACGGGATGAAAATGCACTTTCCGATTTTGATAATATCATTATTGCCAATTACTATGTGAATTCTTGGATAAGATTGGCAAAGCAGGAACTGAAATTAGTAGGATTTCGATATGCACCTTTTGATCTGAAGAGATTCTGCATGACCAAAAAATCCGGATTTGATGAAGAAATTCTGGTGGATTGCGGCTATAAAGGATTTAATTCCGAGAATTATTACTTCAAAGGAGATCTGGAAGACAATGAAATTGTCATGGATGATACGCAGAAACGCTTTAAATTCATCCATCTGGTGGGAGCGCATACACCGTTTATATACGATCCAGACTGTAATATCATTGATATGAAAGACGGAACCTATGAACAGAATGCGGAAGCGTCTATCACCCTGGCAGCCATGTATATTGATGCATTAAAAAAGAGTGGTGCCTATGATGATACTGCACTGATCATCATGGCGGATCATGGTTATAACGGTGATTATACAAGTGAATATGAATTTATGAGACAGGCTGCTCTGTTCCTGGTAAAAGGCAGAGGGGAAACCCATGATACCATGCAGACATCGCAGATTCCTGTTGCTTATGAGGATCTGCCCGGAGCTTATGAGAGACTGATGGATGGAGAGAAGAGCAATCGGATCTTTGACTGGCAGGAAAATGACAGCAGAGAACGACGGTTCCTGTATTACGATTTTAACAAAGAAGATATCATGATAGAATATATACAGACAGGTCACGCGCAGGATATGACCACCATGGTGCCTACGGGCAGGGAGTTTAATCGATAACCTTTCCCTTGATACTATCGGAAGAGATAATCCCCACCTCGTCAAAACGGCTGTCAGTACTAGCGTTGCGGTTATCACCGAGGACGAAGTATTCTCCGTCGTCCAGAGTGATGGGAGAGGCGGCATTGCCGGGATCTTCCATGGCAGGCAGATGCTGTAGATTATCCTCCGGAATAGCATTAACATAGAGGATACCGTCTGTAATCTGCACCGTATCCCCCGGCAGGGCAACGATGCGTTTTACAATATCCCGATGAAGGTCTTCGCGGTGGATAATGACGACATCTCCCCGGTTAAGGCAGTCTGGCAAGCCCCACTTCTGAATGAGAACCGGCTGACCGGAAGTATAAGTCGGTGTCATGGAATCTCCGGACACAAAATAGAGCTGCACCACATAAGCGGACAGCAGACGCACGGAGCATCCTAAGAGCAACAATGATATAATAAAAGATAAAATTCTGCGATTCATAAGAGATAACCTTTCTGAATTCTGTTGTATGGAAGGATCAGAGAAATCATAACATATTTTGAGAAAAAGAGGTAGAGAACAATGAAAGTATTACTGGTGAACGGAAGCGGACATGCGAATGGATGTACCTATACCGCACTGGAAGAAGTAGCGGGTGCATTGGAGAAGAACGGTATCGAGACAGAGATCATTCAGGTAGGCGTAGAGCCCATCGCCGGATGCATCGGCTGCGGTGCCTGCTTAAAGACCGGGAAATGCTTCCGTGAGGACGGCGTCAATGAATTCGTGGAAAAAGCGAAGACCGCAGATGGATTCGTGTTTGGATCTCCCGTGCATTATGCATCGGCATCCGGTATGATCACTTCTTTCTTAGACCGGGCTTTTTACGGTAAGAGCGCACTTTTCCAGGGTAAGCCCGGCGCCTGCGTTGTCAGCTGCAGACGTGGCGGAGCCTCCGCAGCTTTCGATCAGTTGAACAAATACTTTACCATTAACTGTATGCCGGTGGTATCCAGCCAGTACTGGAACCAGGTACACGGCAATACCCCTGAAGAGGTAAAACAGGATCTGGAAGGTATGCAGACCATGCGTACCCTGGGAAATAATATGGCGTGGCTGTTAAAATGTATTGAAGCAGGCAAAGCTGCCGGTGTGAGCTTCCCGGAGAGAGAACCGGCGCAGAAGACCAACTTTATCCGATAAATACGACAGACCGGACAAAAAGGAGACAGACGAAACTATGGCACAGTGGCAGGGATTGGGAAGATATCCGGAAAATGCAGATCCAAAGGACTGCCCCACAGCGGGAGAACTGTTGGCTTACGTGGACGGAAGCTATCAGGATGCACTGAAAAAATATGGTTTTGGCTGTATTTTCATCCTTCCCGACGGGCGAATCTATACAGAATATGGTAACGGCGATAACCCGGACTCTCTGAAACAGCGAAATGTCTCCGGAGAGATGCTGGGAGCCATGTATGCGGTACGATTTGCCTTAAACAGTGGATTTCGAGCCATTGAGATCCGCTACGATTACGAAGGGATCGAGAAATGGGTCACCGGTGCGTGGAAGAGCAAAAATGAACTGACACAGAAATACGCACAGACCATGAGAGGCTGGGGACAGAAGATACAGATCCGCTTCACGAAAGTGCCGGCACATTCCAAGGTAAAATACAATGAACTCGCGGACGAGACAGCAAAACTCGGCGTGGCGAACGGTAACGGAATTCCCAAGGTGAAGAGCCTTAGCGATTTCGAGGCGGCGGATGCCGCAGAGAGGATGCAGGATGCGGCTGAATAAATATCTGGCACAGTGCGGTGTATGCTCCAGAAGAGATGCGGACAAACTCATCGAACAGGGAAAAGTCCTGGTCAACGGTCAGGTCGCGGGAATGGGACAGCAGGTGGAAGAGACGGATACCGTACAGGTGGGGAAGACGGTTTTACAAGGGAAACAGACCTGCAAAGTCCTCGCTTTCTACAAGCCGGTAGGCGTCGTCTGCACGGAGCGGGATCCACATGCGGAGAAAAAGATCATGGACATGATCCGCTGCCCGGAGAGATTGACCTACGCCGGACGCCTGGACAAAGATTCCGAAGGGCTGATCCTTCTGACCAACGACGGGGACCTCATCAATGCCATGATGCGGGGAGCTAACCGCCATGAAAAAGAATACATTGTAAAGATCGATCGGGAAATAACACCCGATTTTTTGGAGATAATGAGAAAAGGCATCTATCTGAAGGATCTGGATATCACTACCAGAGAATGTAAGATAGAAAAAATAGGAAAATATACATTCCAGATCATACTGACTCAGGGAGTCAATAGACAGATCCGTCGAATGTGCGAAGCCTGCGGAGCGAAAGTGAGATCCTTAAAAAGAATCCGCGTCATGAATATCCGCCTGGGAGATCTGAAGCCCGGAGAGTGGCGGGAGGTCACAGGGGAAGAACTGGAAACGCTTCTGACAGACACCGGAATGTTAAATCGTAAATAAATCTATTAAAGGCAGGAACACAATATGCAGTCTTCCAAGATAGACCGGATCAAATATCTGGTAGAACAACTGAATGCGGCTTCGGAGAGCTATTATGCCAAAGACCGGGAGATCATGAGCAATTATGAATATGATAAGCTCTATGATGAACTGGTGGAGTTGGAAAAAGAGACAGGTGTTACCCTGGCGAACAGCCCCACGGTGAATGTGGGCTACGAAGCGGTGGATGAGCTTCCCAAGGAGCGTCACGAGAGCCCCATGCTGTCTCTGGGCAAGACCAAAAGCCGTGAAGAACTGCGGGAGTGGCTGCAGGGAAATCCTGCAATTTTAAGCTGGAAACTGGACGGACTCACCATTGTACTCACATATCGTGATGGAAAACTTGCAAAAGCGGTAACCAGAGGTAACGGCGAGATCGGTGAGGTCATCACCAATAACGCACGTACTTTTAAGAATCTGCCGTTAAATATTTC
>DLZQ01000025.1:1113-1936 GCA_003447295.1 Lachnospiraceae bacterium | reverse complement strand
CAGAGGCAAAATATAAGAATCCGAGAAACCTGTGCAGCGGTTCGGTACGACAGTTAAATAATGAGATCACGGCAAAACGTAACGTGAGATTTTATGCGTTTACCCTGGTAAAAGCGGACGATGTGGACTTCCACGATTCCAAGGAAGCGCAGTTTGCCTTTTTACAGGAGCAGGGATTTGCGGTGGTAGAACATGTGGCGGTGACCGAGGAAAATATCCTGTCAGCCATTGAAGATTTTGAACACAAAATCGAACACTACGATATTCCCTCCGACGGACTGGTACTTACTTATGAAAGCATCAGCTATGGACAATCCCTGGGCAGAACTGCGAAATTCCCCAGAGATTCCATTGCTTTTAAATGGGCGGATGAACTTCGTGAGACCACTTTAAAAGAGATCGAATGGAGCGCCAGCCGCACCGGATTGATCAATCCCGTGGCGATCTTCGAACCGGTAGAACTCGAGGGCACCACAGTCAGCCGTGCCTCGGTGCACAATATCAGCATATTACGTTCCCTTCGGCTGGGAATTGGAGACCACATTACGGTCTATAAGGCGAATATGATCATCCCGCAGATCGCAGAGAATCTGACCGGCAGTGACAACGTGGAGATCCCGAAGGTCTGCCCTGTCTGCGGACAACCCACCGAGATCCGTCAGATGAATGAAGTACAGACACTGTATTGCACCAACGAGAAATGCCCGGCGAAGGAGATTAAGGCATACACCCTGTTTGTGAGCCGTGATGCCCTGAATATCGACGGACTCTCCGAAGCAACCTTGGAGAAAATGATCGATCAGGGATTTATCCATGAATATGC
>DLZQ01000025.1:0-782 GCA_003447295.1 Lachnospiraceae bacterium | reverse complement strand
ATCGGTGTTGCCAATGCCAAGGTGCTTTGCAGATATTTTGATTATGATCTGGAGAAAATGCAGAAAGCGGATGCAGCGACGTTAAGCGCAGTTCCCGGTGTGGGAGAGGTACTTGCGGGGGCATTTACGGAGTATATGTCCGATGCGGAGAACCTGGAACAGATCGAACATCTGAAACAGTTCCTGACCATTGAGGTGCCTCAGGTGGATGAAAATGCACAGACATTATCCGGTATGAGCTTCGTCGTAACCGGAAGTCTGAACCATTACGCCAGCCGTAATGATCTGAAAGAAGTCATCGAGGAGAGAGGTGGTAAAGTCACCGGCAGTGTGACGGGGAAGACCACCTGCCTGATCAACAATGACATTACCTCGACTTCTTCCAAGAATAAAAAAGCGAAAGAGCTTCAGGTCCCGATCCTGACAGAGGAGGATTTCCTGAAGACTTATAATATTCCTTACGAGGAATAAGTAGACCTGGAGGAAAATGAAATGCCTATTAAGACACAAAACGATCTGCCTGCCAAAGAGATACTGGAGAACGAAAATATATTCGTCATGGACGAATTCCGTGCTCTACATCAGGACATGCGTCCCCTGCAGGTATTGATCCTTAACAATATGCCGGTAAAGCAGGACACGGAGCTGCAGCTGCTGCGAGCCTTGTCAAATACCCCTTTGCAGGTGGATGTGACCTTCATGAACACCAAGACCCATGTGTCACTGAACACCCCTGCAAGCCATCTGAATAAATTCTACACCACCTTCGATGAGATCAAAGA
>DLZQ01000055.1:72830-93959 GCA_003447295.1 Lachnospiraceae bacterium | reverse complement strand
GGAGGAAATGGAATGAGCTTTCGCAAAGATTTTGTTTGGGGCGCGGCAACAGCAGCTTACCAGATTGAAGGAGCTGCTTATGAGGACGGCAGAGGAGAATCCGTTTGGGATGTGCATTGCCATGACACGCGTAAGAACCCTGAAGGAAAACAGAATATTTTAGACGGAGAGACAGGTGATGTGTCTTGTGATTTTTACCATCATTATGAGGAAGACATTCAGAGAATGAAGAATATGGGACTGAAAGCATTCCGCTTTTCCATCAGCTGGTCCAGAGTATTGCCAGACGGTACGGGACGGGTGAATGAAAAAGGACTGCAGTTTTACAGTGATTTGGTGGATGCTTTGCTAGAGGCGGAAATTGAACCCTGGGTTACTTTATTTCACTGGGATTTTCCCCAGCAATTACAGATTCGCGGGGGATGGCAGAATCCCGAGAGCCCCGAGTGGTTTGCAGAATATACGAAGGTAATCGTGGACAGACTCTCCGACAGAGTGTCCCACTGGATGACGTTAAATGAGCCCCAGTGCCATCTGATTATCGGACACGTGCAGGGAAGCTGTGCTCCGAAGTTACGGCTCACCGAGCCGGAGTATCTGCTGGCAATCCATAATCACCTGAAAGCCCACGGCAGAGCGGTGCAGGTCATCCGAAAATACGCGAAGAAAAAGCCCGAGATCGGTGTGGCATTCTGCTTCGGAAGTTCGGTGCCTGTAAGCGACCAACCTGAGGATGTGAAAGCAGCAAGAATTGCCACCCTGCGGGAAGATACGAAGGACCTGTGGGCAGTCTCATGGTGGTTGGATCCCGTCATTTTAGGACATTATCCGGAGAAAGGCATGGAAGCCTATGGCGAGAATTGCCCGGAGGAGTTACGGAATCCGGAAGACCTGAAACTGATCTCGGAACCGTTGGATTTCATGGGAATCAATGTCTACCAGAGCGGACGAGTGGAATCGGATGGTCAGGGGGGATATCGCGAAGCGAAGAATCCCTGCGGAGCACCGGTGACTGCAATGAAGTGGCAGGTGACACCGGAGAGCCTGTATTATGTACCGAAGTTCCTGCTGGAAAAATACAAACTTCCCATCGTAATTACGGAGAACGGACTGTCCTGTCCCGACTGGGTATTCCTGGACGGTAAGGTTCATGATCCTATGCGAATCGACTTTATGCACCGCTATTTAAGCTGCCTGAAAAAAGCGGCAGAGGAGGGAACTGATATCCGGGGTTATTTTGCCTGGTCAGCTATCGATAACATGGAGTGGAACAACGGTTATACGGAGAGATTCGGACTAATCTATGTGGATTACACCACTCAAAAGAGGATCCTTAAGGACTCCGCATACTGGTACCGCGAGGTGATTGAATCGAACGGTGAAAATCTGTAAACGAACATAAAAAAGAGACTGCTATTTTGATATGCAGTCTCTTTTTTTGATGCACCAGACACTTGCCATATTTAGTGGAAAAGGGGTATTATGATAAATATAAATAATAAGGAGGCTGATCCGATGAGGCCGATACCGACGATTGAAGATCCGGAGCGCTATACAGACAGTGCGTTTGTGGATTCCGCGTTTATAGAATTGAAAAGCTGTGATCTGTGGGATGTGAAAATGCTGTATCCGATCCTACATATGGACCATGCGGAAGAGAAGTGCTTTGTCCGTAAGGAGATGTATGAGAGGCTGGTGAAAGCGGCGGGGAATCTGCCGGACGGTTACCGGTTCCGCATCTGGGATGCCTGGCGCCCCTTTGCACTGCAGCATGAATTGTTTGAAAAGTATTCTGTGGACATCATCCGGGATTTTCATTTAGAAGAGCTGCCGGAGGCAAAAAGGAGAGCTGCGATCTGCAAATTTGTCTCGGACCCGGTACCGGATACAAAGGTGCCTCCCGCCCATACCACCGGAGGAGCCATTGACTTAACGATCCTGGATCCGGAGGGCAGAGAGCTTCCCATGGGATGTGGATTCGATGCTTTTACGGATAAGACCTACGCGGCGTATTATGAGACCGCGGAGCATGTACAGGGGGCAGAGGACGAACAGGTCCGTGAAAACCGCCGTCTGCTTTATTATGCTATGATAGATGCGGGATTTACCAATCTGCCGTCGGAATGGTGGCATTATGACTACGGTGACCGGTTCTGGGCATATTTCATGCGGAAGCCCGCAATCTATGAGGGTGTATTTACGAGGGAGGAAATTCATGGATAATCAGAAACAAAAGAAGAAAAAAAGTGTGATGGACACTTTGTCCGCCACTATGGTACTGGTGCTGATCGCATTGTTACTTGTGTTTGTGGGATATACCTATCTGGCACTGAAGAACGGTTACACACTGGATGATCTCATTGATAATATTGTGGGAAATCTTATCGGTGTGCTGGCGGCATTTCTGTTATTTGACATACTGAACAACAAGCTGACCCAGGATGCCTACGCCAGAGAGACCTCCCAGCAGATCACCAAGACGCTGATGGGAGAGCCGGAGATCCTGGATTCTTTCAGCGATGAAGATAAAAAGACTTTCCTGAAATCCACCATTACCTCCATGATAAAGGATGAAGATGCGGTGGATATGCTTTCTACCAATATGGAGAAATATTTTGACAGGGCAAGAGGCGCCAGGATCCGGAAAATGTTCGATTACACGATCAATCTGGAGCCGAATCTGACGGAGGAATATGTGAAAGCCGGATTCCCCGGAGCCGCAGACGGAAAGTATTACCTGATCGATGAGGAATTGAAATTCAGCGTGAAATGTCTGGGAGGAACAGACGAGAACTACACGGGCAATGTGATCAGACTCGGTTTCGCCTATGATAAAAAGAGCCTGGACGGTGGATTGCTGGAGACCGGACAGGATGCGGATTTTACCAAGAGCATTTTCAATGAGGATCTGGTGGTGGAACCGGAAGCCGTGGACTTCATCAACAGTATTCCCGCGGATAAGATACGGGATGTGATCAATGACCTGTTCATGCCGATCTTGCGAATTGACAACAGCGGAGATAATGACGACGAAGCGCAATTCGAAGTAGAACGTAAGAGCAACGGATTTATCCTGAAATTCAAGCTTGATTTTGACCGCAACGAGGCAAACGGGGAGCATCTGGTCAGCATCTATTTCAAGATGCCCCGGGTATGGAACTCTATTTTCGAGGTGACTCTGGTGGATCCGACCAAGGAGCCCCATATCAAGTTGAAATACAAGAACGGAATGGATGTCACTATGTATTCCTATCTCAATAAGGAAAGCACGGCCAATGTCGGAGCCTGCATCCAGAGAGCCGGCCTCTATGACATTGCGATCAAGGACGAGTGGATCTACCCCAAGAGCGGCGTGATCTTCCATATTAAGAAGGCGTAGAATAAATATGAAACCAAGATCTCCCCAAAGTATGCAATTATATAAAATGCTCCTATCCCGCGGCTACCCGGAATCGTTCTGTGATCTGGTGACGAAGAATCTGAATACGGATTTTACGGCGAGCCGTATGATCGGTTATCTGTGTTATTATTCTGATCTGCCGCCGGAGGAGATTGCGGACGAAATGCTGGCGATCTTAAGTGACCGCAACCGCATTATGCAGAAGAAAGAACTGGAAAGCAATAATGCAGAGTGGAATCGTATTCTGATGCAGGGACTGGGGATTGATACAGAAGAGGATGATGGCGACATGGAAGATCCGACAGATTTTTGACGGTGATTACGGCTGCGAGGAACGCTTGCCCGGACAGGGAGGTAATAACATGGAACACATTACAAGAGACGAAGCATTCCTCACTGCTTCCGGAAATCCCTCGGAGCACAGCCGTATACCTGCTTAAAGGTGCGCAGGAATAATTTATAGTTTGAGACTCCGTGTCGATCCAGTATTTCGCTGATGTTCAGATCGGTGTCTTTTAAATCCTTGCAGACATGCGTCAGACGCACGCTGTTGATATAGGAAGTGAAGGTGGTTCCCATGTTCCGCCGGAAAAAACGGCAGAAATATTCTGGGTTCAGATGAGCCAGGGAGGCTGCATTTTCCAGAGAAATGGCTTCGGTGTAATGGGATTGGATGTACTGAATCACCGGTTCGAGGCGATGCAGATTTTTCTGACTCTGAATCCGGGAGGTATTGTCGACGGTGACCTTATAGTGGGTCATAAGGATGTATAAAAAATCATAAAGCAGACCGGAAAACCGCAAAGTATAGCTTTGCGGTTTTTTTGTATAGAGATCGCCCATGGAAGTCAGAATCTCCTGAATCTGCGCATCGGCAGAAGAATCCCTGTGGGAGAACAGAAAACGGATGCTTTCATATTCTGGGATGGCACCTATGAGAAACGCATAAGGAATCTGTAATAACAGAACCCGGGACGGTGTCGTGGTCCGGGTAGCATGGACGGCGGCGGAATTTACCACATGATAATCTCCGGCATGCAGCAACAGAACCCGCTGCCCCTCAATGAGTTCCATGGAACCCTCATAGATATAGATAACTTCCATGCTTCGATGCCAGTGTTCCGGTATGTAATCGTTATTGCTGTTATAGATTGTAAAACGGACGTTGATTCCGCTTTCAAAAGCAACCTCTTCGTGTGGAAATTGCGGCATCGCAAAGCCTCCTTCTGAAATTATATTATTTCCCGCGATATATTTATATCATAGAATAAAAAGAAGGAAAAAGTCAATATTGACCTAAAAAGAAGTCATAATCAGATATAGGAATCAATGTGGAAAATTGCTAAACTGGTAAACAGAAAGAGCAAGCGGATAAGCTTGAATGACAGGAGGTTATAGCAACATGACGAAGGAAAAAATCAAAGATCTGATAGCAAAAATGACATTGGAGGAAAAGGCGGCAATGTGTTCCGGAGCAGATTTCTGGCATACTGAAAGCTGCGAGCGACTGGGGATTCCCGCAAGTATGGTATCCGACGGCCCTCACGGTCTGCGCAAGCAGGATGACAAGGCGGATCATCTTGGTGTAAATGAGAGTATTAAAGCAGTATGTTTCCCGGCAGGATGCGGAACCGCTGCATCCTTTAACAGAGATCTGTTGTATCATATGGGCGAAACACTGGGCAATGAGTGTCAGGCAGAAGGCGTCAGTGTCATTCTGGGACCGGCTGTGAACATCAAACGATCACCCCTGTGCGGTCGTAATTTTGAATACTATTCAGAGGATCCCCTGGTGGCAAGTGAGATTGCAGGCTCTCTGATCCGCGGTGTGCAGAGCAAGCATGTGGGAACCAGTTTAAAGCATTTTCTGGCGAATAATCAGGAGACCCGTAGAATGTCCGTGAATGAGATCATTGACGAGAGAACACTGAACGAGATCTATCTGGCGGCATTTGAGGGAGCGGTGAAGAAGGCAAAACCCTGGACAGTTATGTGCTCTTATAACAGGATCAACGGTACTTATGCCGCGGCTCATCACAAATATCTCACAGAGACCCTGAGAGATAAGTGGGGATTTGACGGTTATGTCATGAGTGACTGGGGAGCAGTCAATGACCGCGTGGAAGACTTAAAAGCAGGTCTCGATCTGGAGATGCCTTCCTCTATGGGAGTCAATGATAAGCTGATCGTAGAAGCGGTACAGAACGGAACATTGGAGGAAAAGGTACTGGATACCGCAGTGGAACGTATTCTGAACATCGTATATCGCTATGCCGAGAACCGAGATACCGAAGCGGTGTTTAATCTGGATCACGACCATGAGGTTGCGAAGAAAGTGGCGGAAGAGACCATTGTATTGTTGAAGAATGAGAATGTGCTGCCGCTGACAGAGGGCGAAGAGATCGCCTTTATCGGAAAATATGCGAAAAAGCCCAGATATCAGGGCGGCGGCAGTTCCCATATCAACAGTCATAAGATCACAGGAGCCCTGGATGCGGCAGGGGCAGCAGGCAATACACATATTGTGTATGCCCAGGGATTTGATGACAAAGAAGATAAGACGGATGAGGTACTACTGGCAGAAGCCGTAGAGACAGCTAAAAAGGCAAAGGCAGCCGTGATTTTCGCAGGACTGCCGGATGCATTTGAATCCGAAGGTTTTGATCGTAAACATATGCGGATGCCGGATTGCCAGAACGAATTGATCGAAAGAGTGGCAGCGGTACAGCCTAACACCATAGTCGTATTGCACAACGGTGCACCGGTGGAGATGCCCTGGGCAGATCGTGTGAAAGGTATTCTGGAGGCCTATCTTGGAGGGCAGGCTGTGGGAGGTGCCGAGTATGACATTCTCTTCGGCAAGGTGAATCCCAGTGCGAAGCTTCCGGAGACATTCCCGAAGCAGTTGGAAGATAATCCTTCTTATCTTGCCGGCTTCGGTGAGGGCGACCACGTGGAATACCGGGAAGGCATTTTCGTGGGATACCGCTATTATGATAAGAAGAAAATGGATGTATTGTTCCCCTTCGGCTACGGATTGTCCTATACCACATTTGCCTACAGCAATTTGTGTTTGGACAAAAAGACAATGAAAGACACAGAAGAACTGACGGTGTCTGTGGATGTGACCAATACCGGAGACAGAACGGGTAAGGAAGTTGTACAGCTCTATGTGGCGGATAAAGATAGCACTGTGATCCGACCGGTGAAAGAACTGAGGGATTTCGCCAAGATCGAACTGGCACCCGGCGAGACGAAGACAGTAACTTTTACGCTTGGAAAGCGAGCCTTTGCTTACTATGATGTACAGATCCATGACTGGCAGGTGGAGACTGGAGAGTTCGAGATCCTTATCGGAGCATCTTCCAGAGACATTGCTCTCAGAGATACCGTGACTGTGGAATCCACCGTGAAGATTCCTTTCCACTATACCACAGATACGACAATGGGCGACATCATGAGCCGTCCGGAGGCCTGGAAACTGGTACAGAGTGTTCTGAGCAAAGGAATGTTCGGTCAGAACAGCGAGGTCAGCGAAGGCGGCGATGCCGCGAAGGAAGCCATCAGCGATGAGATGAATGCAGCTATGCTTCAGTATATGCCTCTGCGCGGACCGGTCAGTTTCGGCGGCGGAGTTAGCATGGCAGATGTACAGAAGTTGGTGGACCGCCTGAATGCCATGGAGAAATAATTAACTGTTTATTTATAGCAATCCCTAAAAGTTAGGCAAAAACTAACTTTTAGGGATTTTTATATATACCACTGAGTGACATTTTTAAGTCGGATGAATGCAAGAAAGAATGTGGAGAATTGTTATAATTAGAATATGAAAAATAAACAGGCATAGAAAGCCGCATTACCAAGGCACGTTAAGGAGGAAACGGATGAAAAAAATAGCAATTGGCGGAGGACAGGGATTTTGGGGAGATTCTCCAGATGCTGCTATCCATATGATTCACAATGCAGATATTCAATATCTTGCATGTGACTATCTGGCAGAACTGACGCTGTCCATTATGGCAAAGCAACAACTAAAAGATCCATCAAAAGGTTATGCTCCTGATTTTGTGACAAGATTGTTGAAACCAGCAGGAAAAATTGCTTGGGAAAGAAATATTAAAATTTTGACAAATGCAGGTGGCATGAATATTTCAGGATGTGTAGATGCTATTCGACAGTATGCAACTGAAGAAAATATGAAAGGGTATAAAATCGGTTATGTAACAGGGGACGACATTAAATCAAAAATCCCGCAGCTGTTAAAGGATGGATGGACATTTCCGAATTTTGACTACGAAGGCGATTTTACGGATATTGTTGATAAAATATATAATTGCAATGCCTACATTGGTCATGAAGGCATTCAAAGTGCAATTGAAGGCGGAGCAGATGTTGTAGTCACCGGAAGAGCAGCTGATAGCGCACTTTTCCTGGCTCCGTTGGCTTATGAATTTGGTTGGAAAGACAATGACTGGGATAACCTTGCAAGAGGAATTATGGCAGGACACTTACTGGAATGTGGTGGACAGGGAGCAGGCGGCAATTATATGTATGATTGGCGTAGCGTACCTCAGATGGAAAATCTCGGATTTCCTATTGCAGAGTTGACAGATAAAACATTTGAAATTACTAAGGCACCTAATTGTGGAGGAGTCATTTGCGAGCAAAGTTGTAAGGAACAATTTTTATATGAAGTGCTGGATCCGGCAAATTATCTGACTCCTGATGTAAATGTGGATATTAGTAATGCTACTATTACACAGGTTGGTGATAATCGCGTCAGAATTGATCATATTCATGGTAAAGAGAAACCGGATACTTTGAAATTGTGTGTTGGGTATCATAAAGGGTGGAAGACGGTTTCAATGTTGAGCTTTGCATGGCCTGATGCTTATGAAAAAGCTCGATATTGTGCAGACATTATCATGAAGAAAATGAAGCAAAAGGGAATGAAAGCGGATGACGTTCATATCAGTTTTATTGGTCTGAACAGCCTTCATCTTAATGTGGCTGACATGAGTGAAGAAGCATTGAAAAATCTGAACGAGTGTGTAATGCGCATTGCTGTATTTTCAGAGGATAAGAATGAATGTGCGAAGATCATCCCGGAAATCAGCCCTATGCAGTTAAACGGACCTCCCGGAGCATCTTTCTTCGGAGGAAGGGCTCATGTGCAGGAAGTTATGGCACTGTGGCCGACATCTGTTCCACGAGAGGCAGTAGAGATCAAGAGCCATATTATTACAATATAGTTTTGCATAGAGAGGACAAGATTATGAGAGAAATATTATTGAATGATATCGCTCATGGAAGAAGCGGTGACAAGGGAGATACCAGCAATATCTGTGTATTTGCCAGAAAACCTGAATATTATGAAATTATTAAAAGAGAAGTAACGCCCGAAAGACTACATGATTTTTTCGGCGACATGGTAAAGGGCGAAATTATAAGATATGAAGTTCCCAGCCTTGGAGGATTTAATTTTGTACTCAAACATGCACTTGGAGGTGGTGCAACCATGAGCTTGCGGTTGGACAGCCTTGGAAAATCTATGGGGAGTGCCATTATGAGATTAAAGATTCACGTAAAAGATGAGGAATTATAAGGGGATCGGAGGTGAGACCTTATGGGATTAGAAAAAGTGGAAGCACTACAGAATTTGGTAGTTCTTGACTTGACCCGGGTAGTAGCAGGACCCTATGCAGGCTCTATATTGGGAGACTTCGGTGCTGAAGTAATAAAAATCGAAGTGCCGGGAAAAGGTGATGATGCCAGAAGCTATGGTCCTTACAGAAATGGAGAAAGTGTTTATTATGCGAACCTGAATCGCAATAAAAAAGGAATTACATTGAATTTGAAGACGGAAGAAGGGAAAAAAATCTTCCTGGAACTGGTGAATAAGGCAGATATTCTCTTGGAAAATTATCGACCTGGGGTTATGGAACGATTGGGATTGGGATATGAAGTTTTGAGAGAAAAAAACCCACGCCTTATTTACGGAGCAGTGTCAGGCTTTGGCTGCTATGGATCGTACTCTGACAGACCGGGTTATGATATTATTTCACAGGCAATGGGAGGTCTTATGAGCGTTACCGGTGCAAAAAACGGAGATCCTACGCGTTCCGGAAATGCCATGGGTGATATACTGGGTGGCATGAATCTTGTGATTGGTGTTTTAATGGCTTTGAACGTAAGAACACTCACCGGAAAAGGACAAAAGGTAGATGTATCACTGGTAGATTCTGTAGTGGCCAGCCTGGAGAATGCATATACAAGATATTTTGAGTCGGGGCAACTTCCTGTAAGAAATGGAAATGCGTATGCATCTATTGCACCCTATGATAGTTATCAGGCGAAGGATGGTCAGGTTATTATAGCATGTGGAAATCAAAAGCTATATGAGAAGCTTTGCAACGAAGTTCTTCATATGCCATGGATGATAACGGATGAACGTTTTCTTACGGTTTCTTTGAGAGTACAGAATAACGAAATACAAAAGAAATATATTGAAGAGTGGACAACGCAATATACTGTGAATGAAATTGTAGAAAATGTATTGGCAAAAGGAATTCCGGCAGGCCCCATCTATAATGTAAGGCAGATCACAGAAGATAAACATATCGCCATAGAACGTGAAATGTTTGTGGAGATAGAACACCCTGTGATTGGGAAAATGAAAGTAAATGGCAATCCTATTAAGTTGATGGATAATATGCCTGAGATCAGTAAACCGGCACCAACACTCGGACAACATAATGAGGAAATATTCTGTGGGTTACTGAAACATTCCGAGGAACAGATTAAGGAATGGAGGAAAGATAACATTATATGATGGAAGATATACCATTCAGTGCCATTATGAAGTCGCCTGAATGCAAGAAAGAATCTTGAAAACTGATATAATGGAAATACATAGAAAAGGTGGTGGAGAGATGAAAACAAAAAAACACAATTGGAAAAGATGGCTACCGCTCTACTTGATGATGGCACCTGGATTAATCTATATTTTTATCAATAATTATATTCCTATGTTTGGTACAATTATTGCCTTTAAACATATCAATTACCAGAAAGGCATTTTGGGGAGTGACTGGGTAGGACTGAAAAATTTCAAATTTTTGTTTGCCACAAACGATGCCTGGGTAATTACAAGGAATACGTTATTGTATAATCTTGCTTTTATAGTGATTAATACAGTGGTTGGAATTATTCTTGCAATTTTTATATGCGACGTTGTGAGCAAAAAATTAAAAAAACTTTATCAAAGTGCGGTATTGCTCCCCTATCTGATGTCAATTGTAATTATTAGCTATATTGTTTTCGCATTTCTTTCAACAGAAAACGGAATGGTGAATAATTCACTGTTGATTCCATTCGGGAAAAATCCGATTTCGTGGTATGCGGAACCAAAATACTGGCCGTTTATTTTGACACTTGTGAATGTATGGAAGGGAGTCGGATATGGTTGCTTGATTTATATCTCGGCGATCAATGGTATTCCCAAAGATTACTATGAAGCTGCAAATTTAGATGGAGCAGGTAAGTGGAAACAGATTCAATGTATTACGCTTCCATCCTTAGTCCCTTCGGTGATTACACTTACTTTGTTATCGATTGGAAGAATTTTCTATTCTGATTTCGGATTGTTTTATCAGGTACCGTTGGACTCCGGAACATTGTATTCTGCGACAAATGTAATTGATACTTATGTATATAGAGCACTGATTAAACTGGGAAATGTTGGAATGTCTTCTGCTGCTTGCCTATATCAGTCGGTTGTAGGATTTGTTTTAGTTCTCACCGCTAATTTGATCGTTAGGAAAGTAAGTAAGGAAAACGCACTGTTTTAGGAGGAGAAAAATGATCCGTTCAAAATCGAATATGCGGTTTCAGATTTTAGCGAATTTTATACTGATTCTGTTTACCATATTTGTAATTACCCCTTTTATTCTTTTAATTATGTCTTCCTTTACGGAGGAAAGTACACTGATAAGAAACGGATATTCATTTTTCCCGGAAAAATTCAGCTTGGAAGCCTATGCTTACATTTGGAAAAATGCGTCTAAGATAATGAGGGCCTATGGAATTACAATTTTGGTCACAGTAGTTGGAACAGCTGTCAATGTTATACTGTCAACTATGATTGCCTATCCGTTATCTCTTGAACAATTGCCTGGAAGAAGAGCAATAACTTTTTACCTTTTCTTTACGATGCTTTTTAGCGGTGGATTGGTACCATCCTATTTGTTGTACAGTAATTATTTTCATATAAAAAATACAATTTGGGCTTTAATTGTTCCTAACCTGTTGCTGTCGGCAATGAATGTGCTATTGATACGTACATATATATCAACAAGTATACCATCAGCATTGTTTGAGGCTGCAAAGGTAGATGGGGCAGGAGAATTTACAGTATTTTTTAAACTGGTGATTCCTTTGTCTAAACCCATTATTGTAACGATGGGAACTTTTGCCGGCCTGGGTTACTGGAATGACTGGACAAATGGTTTATATTACCTTACGGATACTAAATATTATAGTATCCAGAATCTGTTGAATAAAATGATTACAGATATACAGGTATTGTCTTCTAATTCGTCCATGGCTTCACAAGCCTCTTCGGAAATGGCAAAATTACCTACAGTAGGTGTACGTATGGCGATTGCGGTTGTAGCAATGCTGCCGATATTTGTAGTATTTCCGTTTTTACAGAAATATTTCCAAAAAGGAATTGCATTAGGAGCAGTAAAGGGCTAATACATTGCCCTTACAAGATAAAATAAATATATGGGAGGATAACAAATGAAGAAAAAAATTTTATCAATGTTACTCAGTATGGTGTTGACGGTAGCTTGCTTTACGGGATGCGGGAGTAACCCAAGTAGTGGTGGAGAAACCGGTGGAGCAGCTTCTACAGAAATACCTAAAAATCCGGAAGATATGTATACGGTCACAATGGCTGTGATCGGAAATGATCAGGAGGACATGGATCTTGTAGAAGCAGAAATGAATAAAATCCTGGCGGAAAAGGTTGGTGCACAAATTGATGTAATCACATTGGGATGGGGAGTATATCAGCAGCAGTTACAACTTATGTTATCCGGTGCGGAAAAACTGGATTTGGTCCCTATAATGTATAATAACGTGAGTACCTATGTAAACAGCGGTCAGGTATTGGATATGTCTGATTTGATTGACCAGTATGGCGTTAATATGAAAGCAGCTTTGGGTGAAGATATTCTCAAAATTGCTAATATGAATGGCTATGTGTATGGTGTGCCGGTGGAAAAAGAATGGTATGCAGACAGCTGTCTGGTAATGAGAAAAGACATTTTGGACAAATATAATTTGGATGTGTCTAATGTGAAATCTTTGGCTGATTGTGCGCCTATTTTCGAAACGATTCATGAAAATGAACCTGATATGAAAATTATTGTAGGCGCTAAAGATGGTTTGATCGGTAACATATATTTTGCCGATGTACTTTCCGATCGTTTTGGAGTATTGGATAATGGCGGTGCTGATACTACGATTGTGAATTACTATGAGACGGATAACTACAAGAATCTGGCTGCTACGGTTCATGATTATTATGAAAAAGGTTATATCGACAAGGATATGGCAACATCTACAGATGCCGGAACCACAATCCTGAAGGCCGGAAATGCATTCTGCTTTGCCACTCCTTATAAACCGGGCGTTGCGGAACAGGAAAGTCTGAATACCGGTTATGAACTGGTGGCTGTAAGAATCAACCCTACTCCTGCGTTTTGCTATACCAATGCTGTTGCCGCAATTACATGGGGAATTGGTCAGAATTGTGAAAATCCGGAGATGACAATGAAAGTGCTGGACTACATGTACGGTGATCCGGAATTAATGAATCTGTTTAACTGGGGTATTGAAGGTGTTCATTATGTCGTAAAAGATGCTGAAAATGATGTGATTGGATTCCCGGATGGGGTAGATGCTTCTAATGCAAAATACAATCTGAATATGGGATGGGAACTTCCGAACCAGTACAAGATTCATGTATGGGAGGGAAGCTCCAGAAAGATTATGGATGCGCAGAAAGAGATGAATGCCACTGCAAATAAGTCAAAAGCATTAGGTTTCATGTTTGATAGTACATCTGTCAGCAATGAGATTGCAGCACTAAACAATGTGGTTAGTGAGTATTCGTCTTCTATCGATTGTGGCGCAGCTGATCCTACCACGGCCATTCCGGAGTTTAATGAGAAGTTATACGCAGCCGGTCTTCAGACTGTAATGGACGAGAAGCAGAAACAATTGAACGAGTGGCTGGAAAATCAAAAGTAATGTGTTATAATGTGGCTGTGAATACCAGGAATAAATAAATATAGGAGGTCCCGATTAATGCCGAGAAAACATAAGAAGGTCTTGAGAAAAAATATTACTCTGATCATGTGCGCATTAATCGGGACAATTGTTGTTGTATACGGTGTTGGTATGATATTATTCCGTGGATACGTCAAAGAGATAGCAAATATAGCCAGCCGGACATTTGATTTCTACGGGAATGAATTGGATCAAAAAATGAATGGCATTAATACGCAGCTTGTAAACACGTTGTTGAATAATAAATCTATCAGAGAAATAGAAGAGATGGATTTAAACACAGAGGATAACTCTGTGGTTTACAGCATTGCGGAGCAAAATGAATTGAAACAATATTTTCAGGCAATGGCAATTGATTATGGGGACGAATACCATTTTTGGTTTTATAACAAAGACAAAGATATTTTTCTGATTACGGGAGACGATGAATACCTTCAAAAGGAACTTTTTAAAGGATATATTAGGACAGTGGCTTCCGAAGAACAGATTCCTATAACAGAAAAGAGAAAATGGTTTGTGCAGGATGTTCAAGGAACGTTGTTTCTTACAACTACCTTTTGCTTGAAAAATAATTATGTGGGTTGTTGGATACGGCCTGAGAAAATATGCGCTTCTTTTCGAAAAACACAGGAAGATACACTTTCCTTTTTTATTCGAGATTTGAGCACCGGAGTACATTATTTGGAGAATAGCAGTGCATCCGGAAGTATGTTTCAGAAAAATGAAAATATTCAGGAAAACAGTAGCTCGCATTATTGGGAATACGAATTTGAAAATGCAAATGTATCTATAGGAATAGATGTCAGCGACAAAATAAAGAAAAGTGCTGGAACCTATGAAATACTGATGGCAATTACCACAGTATTGATTTGCTTTATGTGTATTGGAGCTTTTTATTATTTCAGGCACTATGTACAAAAACCGTTATACATTTTTGAAGAGAATCTACGAAAATTTCAGGAAACTGGAGAATTAGAGCAAAATAATTATTATGAAGAATTCGAAAATGTAGGTGAAATCTGGAGAAATCTGGAAAAAGAAATTCAGGAATTAAAAGTTCAGGTATATGAAGAACAGCTGGAAAAACAGAAAACTAAAATAGATTATTTACAATTACAGATCAGGCCCCATTTTTATATTAACTGTCTTAATAGCATATACAGTATGGCGCAGTTGAAACATACAGAAGAAATCCAGCAACTGGCATTGTATGTATCCGGATATATGAGATCTATTTTCCGCAAAGGAACGAAGCCTATCTTAATGGATGAAGAATTACAGCAGATTGTAAATTATGTAAAAATCCATAATATTTTATACCGCTATGATTGCAAGTGTCATATCTGCGTAGATGAGCGTGTGAAACAGGCAATGATTCCACCGCTGATAATGATAGTCTTTGTGGAAAACTGCGTGAAGTACACGGTAGGAAGCAAAAGAAAGATAGAAATTAGCATTGAAGGAAGCTTTCTGGATGAGGAACAGAAAAAAATACAAATTCGGATAGCGGATAATGGTCCGGGTTTTCCTGAGAATGTGTTAGAAAAATTTCGAAAGAATGAATTTGGAGCAAATGATGACAGATTCCAAATTGGAATACGCAATACAAAAGATCGGCTTCAACTGCTCTATGGGGCGGAAGCAAGTCTCATGATAGGTAACGGTGAAAACCTGGGAACGGAAGTTATAATAATAATTCCGTATCAAAACGGAGATGAAAAGAGTGAATATTCTATTAGTAGATGATGATGTGAATGTGCTGGAAAGTCTGCAGTTTGGGGTTGCATATTCGTCACTGGGAATAGAAAAGATTTACGTTGCTGAAAATGCTGCGGATGCCAAAAAGATACTTAAGAATGTACCGATCCATATTATGGTAACAGATATAGAAATGCCAAACGAATCGGGAATTGAATTGTTAAAATGGACGAAAACACAGAATTTAGACGTGGTTACTATATTCTGCACGTGTTATGCAGATTTTAATTATGCCAAAAAGGCTGTGGAACTTCAATGTTTTGACTATTATCTGAAACCGATTTCTTTTGACGATTTTGAAAAAATAATATCTAGGGCTGTAGAAAAAGTCAGACAAGAGAGCAGGAAGAAAACATATTATCAGTATGGCGTGTATTGGTTGGATGATGTAAAAAACAGAAAAGCTCATTTTTGGGAGCATATCATGTTTCCGCTGGCAATTCCGGATGAAGAACTTTTAAATGCATTGATTGAAGACAATCGTTTGGAATATGACACTGAGCAGTTGTTTGATGTTTTTTTGCTACATGCATATGAAGAAGAGGAACGTTTTCAGAATCTGACTTCAACAATGAGCGAATTTATTATTAAAAATGTCGTTACAGAAATTTTTAGCGATATGTGCAATATGGAGACCATAGTGAAGTATGGAGAGGATACCTATGTGATTGTAACCCGTAATCTAAAAGAAAATGCGGAGATGGTACTGAAGAAATTGATTATGCAGTGTGATATCCATCTCAATTGTCGAATGCGTGTATTTTATGATCTTGAATGTCCTCTGCCCGCCGTAAAGGAATGTTTTGAAAGGTTGATTCATATTTGGAATGAAAATATCAGCAACGATGTACAGATATTCTGGGCGCGGACATACCAAAGGGAAGAAAATACATATTCATTCGGTGCTATTGGAGAATGGGAGATTTATCTGAACACAGGTGCGGTGAATAAGATTTTAGATGAAATCGATCACTATTTCTCAGAGAAAAAGAGACATCATGGGTTAACATCGTATGAATTAAAAGCTATGCAGGTGAATCTGATTCAGATGGTGAATACTGTGTTGATGAAAAACAATATCGAAGCCCATGAGCTATTTGTAAATACGGAATATGAAACTTATCGGAAAATGTCATTGAAGAATTATGATAACTATATGGAATTCTGTAAATATTTATTGCAAAAAGCATATAGCTATATTGACTACGTAAGAGAAAATACATCTATTGTAGAGGTAGTTAAAAAATATATTGAAGAACATTATAATGAGGAAATTTCCAGAAATGAGCTGGCAGGAATTGTATATTTAAATGCAGATTATCTGGCAAGACTTTTTAAAAAAGAAGAAGGAATCTCTATTACCGATTATGTTATTCGTATGAGGATAAAGAAGGCGTCTGAACTGTTACAATACAGTGAAATCTCTATTAATGAAATTGCAATGAAAGTGGGATATGATAACTTTTCATATTTTTCCAGATTATGTAAAAAAATGTTGGGATGTAGTCCGAAAGATTATAGAAAAAAAGCAAAGGAGAAACTAAATGAGTAGTTATTTTGAATGTTCGGGAAATGGACCGATTGTGACAACAAAAGCAGGAAAAATAAGGGGATATTTGTGGAATACAACATATACATTTCAAGGGATTAAGTATGCAAATGCAAAAAGATTTCAGATGCCGGAGGAAATTCAGCCGTGGGATGGGATAAAAGATGCTACTTCTTATGGCTATGTATGTCCATTGTTAACCCAGGATGTTCCCAACGGTGAAATTATGGTTCCTCATAGATACTGGCCCATGGATGAACACTGTCAGTATTTGAACGTTTGGACGCAGACGTTGGATACTTTGGCAAAAAAACCGGTTATGGTATGGCTTCATGGAGGTGGATTCTACGCAGGATCTTCTATCGAACAGATAGCATATGACGGTACAAATTTAAGCCAATTTGGGGATGTGGTTGTAGTATCATTGAATCATAGATTAAATCTTTTGGGATATTTGAATTTGTCAGAATATGGAGAAAAATATTGGAACTCGGGAAATGTTGGAAATGCTGATATTGTAGCTGCATTGCGCTGGATTAGAGACAATATTGAAGCGTTTGGCGGGGATCCTCAAAATGTAACATTATTCGGGCAATCCGGAGGAGGCATGAAAATATGGACGCTGATGCAGACACCGGAGGCTGATGGCTTGTATCATAAAGCGATTATTCAGAGCGGCGTATTGGAAGATTTTATTGATGAAGAGAATACAGATGCCAAACCACTGATCCGGGCAATGCTTAAGGAGCTTAATATGGAAGAATCGGATATTGAGAAATGGGAGGATATGCCTTACAGAGAGCTGGCAGATGCTTATAATAAAGTATCCAATAAAGTACTGGCTGAAGGTGGTTATATTGGAGGACATCCGATTCGGAACTCTTATTACATGGGGGATCCTTTAAAAATTGGATTTTCGGAATATGCCCAAAAGGTGCCGGTGTTAATAGGAAGTGTGTTCGGAGAGATGGGATTTGCACCCGGGCTGATTGGAAGGAATCAAATGACACAAGAGGAATTGGTCAGGATTGTCGAAAAACGATTTGGTGAACATACTCAGTCTGTGATTCAGGCATACGCGCAGGCATACCCGGGAAGAAGCATTGCAGACTTAACTACCTATGATATTTTTTTCAGAAAACCGGTAATTGATTTTGTGAAAAAGAGAAAGACATATAAACAATCTAATATATATGCATATGTCTTTGCTGTTGAATTTCCTCTGGATGATGGAAAGCCGGCATGGCATTGTTCTGATCTGGCTTTTGTATTTCACAATACAGATAAGGTTCCCGTGGCTAATATGCCGGGAGTCACGGATAAACTAGAAGAAAAAATGTGCAAGGCATGGGTGAATTTTGCTAAAACAGGAATTCCATTCATTGATGAAACGATTGCTTGGCCGGCCTGTACAGAAGAGACAGAAAATTATATGGTTATCGACAATGATAAATGGCAGGTAAGAGAGAAGTTTGATTACGAATTAGTGAAACAGGTAGCGGACAGTGGCATGAAATCTCCATTTTCTACAAAAGAAAGGAGAAAAATGTTGCAGAAAACTCAAAAAGAAGCAGAAGAGAAAGGCGTATTTTTACATTGAAGACAGAAAAAATAATAACTGAATTATTGGAACAGATGACCTTGGATGAAAAGATCGGGATGGTTCATGGAAATGGATTGTTTCAGAATAAAGGGGTAGAAAGACTGGGAATACCTTCTATGAAATTTTCAGATGGACCTATGGGTGTTCGGAATGAGTTTCAAAATGATAAATGGATTCCCCTGGGCAATACTGATGATTATGTATCTTATCTTCCAAGTAATAGTGCTATAGCATCTACATGGGATGTCGATGTTGCATATGAAGTTGGCGAGGTCTTGGGAGCGGAAGCCAGAGGCAGAGGAAAAGACATGATTTTGGCGCCGGGAATTAATATCAAACGAAGTCCCTTATGTGGGAGAAATTTTGAATATTTGAGTGAAGACCCCGTGCTGACAGCAGAGATGGCAGTTGCTTTGATAAAGGGAATACAGCAGAATGATGTGGCAGCCTGTGTAAAACATTTTGTGGCAAACAATCAGGAAACTAATCGACTGCATGTGGACACTAAAGTAAATGAGAGAACCTTGCAGGAAATATATTACCCGGCGTTTCGACAGTCTGTGCAGAGGGCAGATGTTTATTCGGTTATGGGAGCCTATAACAGATTAAACGGTACCTATTGCTGTGAAAATAATCTGTTGCTGAAGGAAGTATTGCGTGATCAATGGGGATTTGAAGGAATTGTAATCAGTGACTGGGGAGCAGTGCATAATACGGTAGATGCGGGGCAGGCAGCACTTGATATTGAAATGTCAGTATTTGATAATTTCGACGAATATTGTCTGGCAGAACCTTTGAAGCAAAGGATCTTGGATGAATCAGTAGATATGGCGTGTCTGGACGCAAAGGTGCGTAACATCTTGCGAGTAATGTTTAAGTTAAAAATGATTGGAAAGGAAGCGGTACATCGAAAAAACGGCTCCTATAATACTATGGCGCACCGGCAGGTGTTGAAAAAAGCAGCAGAAAAATCTGTTATTTTATTGAAAAATGATAGTAAATTATTGCCACTTGGAAATACATATCATAAGAAAATTGCAGTCATAGGTTGTAACGCAGACCGAATTCACTCGGGCGGTGGAGGTAGTGCAGAAATTAAGGCTTTGTATGAAATATCACCGCTTCTTGGAATCAAAATGGAATTTGGAGGTAATGCAGAAATAGTATATGAACCGGGGTATTATATTCCGGAAAAAAAGGAGCTTAACGGAGAAAACTGGCAGGCTTCCAGTGTGGATGACAAAGAAAAAATACAACAACAGATCCGCAGGATGAGAGAAGAAAAAAGAAGATTAAAAAAGGAGGCATTTTATTCAGACCTCTCGGAAATTGAGGAAGAATATCACAGAAGAGCTCTGAAGCTAGCTGAAGAAAGCGATATTGTTCTGTTTGTAGGAGGGTTGGATCATGAATATGACATTGAGGGAGAGGATCGTCCCTGCATGAAACTTCCGTATCATCAGGATGAATTGATTACAAAATTATTAAAGGTAAGACCGGACACAATTGTAACTTTAATAGGAGGATCTCCGGTGGAGATGCCATGGGAAGAAAAAGCAGGTACAATTTTGTGGTCTTATTATGCCGGAATGGAGAGTGGCACAGCCCTAGCGGGAATCCTCACCGGAAGAATCAATCCCAGTGGAAAACTGGCAGAAACTTTTCCTCGTGTTTATGAAGATACACCGACAGGTCATAACGGACAATTTGGGAGAGATGATATGGTCTGTTATGAAGAAGAAATTATGGTCGGATATCGTCACTATGAGAAAAATGATATTTTGCCGATGTTCTGCTTTGGACATGGACTCTCTTATACAGAATTTGCGTATCACGATCTGCAGGTGAAGCAAGATAATGATGCAAAAGACAGAGTGAGCATATCGTTTGATATAGAAAACGTAGGTCAAATAGACGGAAGAGAGATTGTACAGATTTATGTGAGGGATGAGGAGTGTACAGTAATCAGACCAGAAAAAGAGTTAAAGGCATTCAAAAGCATTACGCTGAAAGCGGGGAGTGTATGCAGAGTAGAGATTACTTTGGATAGTATGGCGTTTTCATTTTATGATGAGAAAAAACATGATTTTTGTGTGGAACCCGGAATTTTTGAAATATGTGTAGGCAATTCAACGCAAAATATTTTATTGCATCAGAAAATTGAATACCCTAACTGCAGTAAGCAGAATGTGTGAAATCCCGATTCTAATTCATTATAAAATAAAGTATAATACGACATATATAAACCCCGGAAAGGCCTTGGAAAAATATATATGTCAGTAATCGATTCCCGGAAGAGGAAAGACTAGCTACCGCTTTGGGCTGACTGATGAGACCGTCAGCTCAAAGCGGTAGTTTTATTATTTTATGTAATGATGTCGGGGTCAATAGCCCCCGACTTTGATGCCTACGGATTGCTCCGTGCTACGCACTCCCACTTCTCCGCTCCGCTTCGGTCCG
>DLZQ01000055.1:43164-72569 GCA_003447295.1 Lachnospiraceae bacterium | reverse complement strand
CTTTTGACCCTGGCATCATGTAATTATGAAAGTGGTAGTCAAATTGGAAAGCGGAATCCTTAGGATATGGCTTGCCATTGTGGCAGATTCCGATTATAATAAAAGATTGTAACGGCAACGACTTGGAATTGGGGATTATCATGAATATAGTAGTAGACGGATATAATATATGTGTAAAAACAACCGGTACCGGTGATAAGACGGTTGTGATCTTACAGGGCTGGGGTACCGACCTGGGAGTGTATGATTCTGTGGCAGGTGCCATTGACGGCAGCAAATACCGTGTGATCCAGTTCGATTTCCCGGGCTTCGGCGGCAGTGACGAACCGAAGGAACCCTGGGATGTGGACGGATTTGCGGACTTTTTCTGCAAATTCATGGAAACCATGCAGATAAAGAAGGCAACACTCATCGGTCATTCTTACGGCGGACGCGTGATCATCAAGCTGGCAGCCAGAGAGAGTATCCCTTTTGAGATCACGAATATTATCCTGATCGACAGCGCCGGTGTCCTGCCGGTGCGTACTACTGCGCAGAAATGGAAGATCCGCAAGTACAAGATCCTGAAGAAATTCCTGAACATGAAGTTGATCTATGCCATGTTCCCGGAGGTGATCGATGACTGGAGGAGCCGACAGGGATCGGCAGACTACCGCAATGCGACACCCATGATGCGTCAGTGTATGGTGAAGGCAGTGAATGAGGATCTGACAAAGCTGCTTCCGAAGATCCGCCAGGAAGTACTGCTGATCTGGGGAGATCAGGATACGGCAACTCCTATCCGGGATGCACATATTATGGAAGAGAAGATCCCCAACTGCGGCCTGGCAGTGATCCCGGGAACCGGTCATTTTTCTTTCCTTGAGAAACCGGCACAGTTCCGGGGAATTATGGAGGCATATTTGAAATGATCATACGTGTGCTGATAGCGGTCGTGCTTGCGGTTCCGGCATATTTTTATACCATGCGGTATAACATGCATATGTTCCAGCAGAACGGCTATAAGAATAAAGAACACCTTCACTGGCTGAAGAAGAAGTTCCGGCTGCAATGGATTCTCTATTTTGGTCTGGTACTGGGCATTGTGACCTGTGTGTTTCCGTACCTTGCCCTTGAAATCTTCGAATATCTGGTACTGCTCGTGATCATCGTGGTATATCGTGCCATGAAGCGGATGAACACGAAGAAAAAGCTGGTGTATACCGCCCGGGTCAAGAGATTGCTCACTACGGAGCTGATCCTTACGGCTGCGGTATTCGCTCTGGTGTGTGGATTGGGTGGAATGAAGCGGATCCCGGGGCTGTGCCTGATCCTGGTATCTGTGAATCTGTTTCTGGATATTGTGGCTAATGTCATCAATCATCCCATGGAGGCGGGGATCAATCAGCATTATATCAATGACGCTGTGAGAAAGCTGAAAAGCGTCTCGGGACTTACCGTCATCGGTGTGACCGGCAGCTACGGCAAGACCAGTGTAAAGTTCTATTTGCAGACATTATTGCAGGAAAAATATAATGTGCTGGTGACTCCGGAGAGTTTTAATACTCCTATGGGAGTGGTGCGGACCATCCGAGGCTCCTTGAAGCCCACCACGGAGATCTTCGTCTGTGAGATGGGTGCCCGCCATGTGGGCGACATCAAGGAGATCTGTGATATGGTGCATCCCGATCACGGTGTGATCACATCCATCGGACCGCAGCATTTAGAGACCTTTTTTAACATGGAGAATATTCAGAAGACGAAGTTCGAGCTGGCGGATGCCCTGCCGGAAGGCGGCATGTTGTTCTTAAACGGCGACAACGATTATATTAAGCAGCAGGCAGCTTCTTCCGCTTATGATCAGACCCCGGAGAAGATATTCTATTATTCCGAGACGGTAGGGACAGGATACTGTGCCAAAGATGTGAAGGTATCCCAGTTAGGTACGGAGTTCACCGTAGTGACCCCGGACGGCGAGAGCGAGAGATTCCAGATGCGTCTCATTGGTGCCCACAATGTCATCAATGTGGTGGGGGCTATCGCAGTCGCTCATAAAATGGGTATGACGCTGCAGGAACTGCGGATCCCGGTACGCCGGATCGAGCCGGTGCCCCATCGTATGCAGATGCGGGAACACGGTCTCGTGACGATCATTGATGATGCTTACAATTCCAACCCCGTAGGTTCTAAGGCTGCGGTCGAGACGCTGGCTATGTTTGACGGTATCCGGATTCTGATCACGCCGGGCATGGTGGAGCTGGGTGACAAGGAAGCGGAGTACAATCATAAATTCGGTAACTACGCGGCGGAGTGCTGCGATTACATCCTGTTAGTGGGCAGACGACATACCGAGCCCATCAGGGAGGGCGTGCTGGAGAAGGGATTCCCGGAAGAGAAATGCCTGGTATTTGACAAGCTGGAGGAAGCCGTATCTTACGCCTATGCCATCAAAGGGCAGGGACATAAGTATATTTTATTAGAGAATGATCTTACGGATAACTATTAGACGATTCAGGTGCGATTTTGCAAAAGTGGTTCCGGATAGTTGATAGAGAGTAGGAAAATCCAGGAGGAAAAATAGATGAAGACAAGAGTAGCAATGCTGTTTGGCGGCAAGAGTGTAGAGCACGAAGTATCCGTGATCTCCGGCATCCAGGCTGTCATGAATATGGACACAGACAAATACGAAGTAATTCCGGTCTATATGACCAAGCGCAATGAAATGTACATCGGTGAGGAGATCGGCAAGATCGAATCCTATAAAAATATCGATGAACTGTTGAAAAAGTCCCAGAGAGTCATCATGACCAACGAGGACGGCAGGGTATTCCTGACTCCTTTCCCGGTGAAGCTGTTCGGTGGGAAGAAACCGGTAGAGATCGATGTGGCTTTCCCCGTAGTTCACGGTACCAACGTAGAGGACGGTGCTTTCCAGGGTTATCTGAAGACCATGGGGATCCCCTTCGTGGGCTGTGATGTGACCGCATCCGCCATCGGCATGGACAAATACATTATGAAAGCTGTATTAAAGGAGTGTGATGTTCCGGTACTGGATGCACAGCTGTATACGCTGTCGGATTATGCACAGATAGAGACTCTCCTTGACAAAGTGGAAAAAGGACTGGGATATCCCGTGATCGTAAAACCGGTCAACTTAGGTTCCAGCGTAGGCATCAGTGTGGCTAAAAATCGTGTGGAGCTGACTCACTCCGTCGACGATGCGTTCAAGTATGCGACCAAAGTGCTGGTGGAGCACGCCATCACCAATTTACGTGAGATCAACTGCTCGGTACTGGGAGATGAGAATGACGCTATTGCTTCCGAGTGCGAAGAACCCCTGCACACCAAAGACATCTTAAGCTATGAAGATAAATACGTCAGCAATGCCAAGGGCAGCGGCTCCAAGGGTATGGCGAGCGTATCCCGCAAGATCCCCGCAGAGTTATCTCCCGAGAAGAGAGAAGAGGTGCGGGAACTGGCAGTCAGATCCTTCAAGGCGCTGGGCTGTAACGGTGTGTCCCGTATCGACTTTATGATTGACGAAGACAACGGCAAGCTGTATTTCAATGAGATCAATACCATCCCCGGATCTCTGGCATTCTATCTGTGGGATCCGGTGGGCGTTCCTTACAAGGAGCTTTTGGATCGTATGATCCAGCTGTCTTTGAAGAGAGCCCGTACTGAGGAGAGACTGACCTTTACCTTTGACACCAATATCCTGAATTCCGCAAGCTTTGGCGGTTCTAAGGGTGGCAAATTGTAATAGCCGGTTTATGGATTTTATGATTATTTAATATATTTTTTAGCACTCACCTCTTGCGAGTGCTAAATTGTAGTGATAATATAATCTCTGTAAGAGGAACAAGCGACTGCAGCAGCAGACAATTGTTTGAAAAGAGATGTGAAGTGGTCAGCCGCGCAGGAAACTGTGTGGCTGATTTTTACATGGAAAACGTCTTGGTTGTGTGGCTCACCGGTTGGGCAGAATGGAGGGAATATGACGAAGACAACAAAAAGAGATTATTATGAAGTACTGGGTGTCAGCAAGACAGCGGACGCCGCAGCAATAAAAAAAGCATACCGGAAACTGGCGAAAAAATACCATCCGGATACCAATGCAGGAGACCCTGTGGCAGAGGAGAAGCTGAAGGAAGTCAACGAAGCTTACGATGTGCTGGGGGATGAAAAAAAGAAGAAACTATACGATACTTACGGTTTTGCTGCTTTCCAGGAGGGATTTAACGAAGAGGCAGCCAGACAGTATCAGGAGCAGTTTAAGAACGGAGGCGGCTTCCACTACAATGGAGGTACCGGCGGATTTGGTACCGATGGTTTCGGTGGCTTCGGCAACGGCACGTTCCATTACAGCACAGGAGGAAGCGGTTTCGGTACCGGTGATTTCGGCGGCTTCGGCGGGGATGAGGATATTTTCGACAATCTGTTCGGACAGTATTTCAAGGGACAGAAAGGATCCGGACGGGGCAGCCGGGCGAACTACCGCAGCAAAGGTCAGGATGTGGAATCCGGCATTACTATCAGCTTTGACGAAGCAATGCATGGCTGCGACAAGACCTTTACCTTAAGAGATCCGGCTACCGGCAAGTCCGAATCCGTGCAGGTGCATATTCCGGCAGGTATCGACACCGGTAAAAGTATCCGTCTGAAAGGTAAGGGTGGTGAAGGTTACTCCGGCGGTGAGAGCGGTGACCTGTATCTGAAGGTGACGGTACAGGAGAAACCGGGCTGGGAGCGTAGAGGACAGGATCTCTATACCACGGTCAATATCCCCTATACCACAGCAGCCTTGGGCGGCGAGATCCGTGTGCCCACATTGTACGGCGATGTCATGTGCAAAGTGAAGGAAGGTACGCAGTCCGGCAGCAAGATCCGCCTGAAAGGCAAGGGCGTGGTATCCATGAAGGATAAAAATGCCCACGGCGATCAGTATGTCGTGATCCAGATTCAGGTGCCTAAGAATCTGACCCCGGCAGCAAAAGAAAAATTACAGGAATACAAGAAGGTCAGTGGATTTTGATCCACTGGCCTTTTGTGTTTTTTGATAAATGATAAAATTTTTCATTAAACGAAAAAAACTGGAAATAGGAAAAACAGGTGCTTATAATATTCATTCATAATATAGAATAAACAAAAGACTTCATACAGGAGGAAATGAATTATGTTGAAATGTTTAAAAAAGATTGATAAAGCAAAAACCGGTATCTTCGCAGCAGGCGTTTTGTTCGGAACCGCAGGTATCAAAGTACTGTCCAGCAAGGATGCGAAGAAGCTGTACACCAACTGCACCGCAGCAGTTCTGCGCGCAAAAGAGTGTGTTATGAAGACTGCGACCACTATCCAGGAGAACGCAGAGGATATCTACGCAGAAGCTCAGCAGATCAACGAGGACAGAGCAGCACAGGCCGCGCAGGAATATGACGCAGAAGCAGCAGAGACTAAGATCACAGCAGCAGAATGATCCCTTTCATGAAAGCAGGCATAAATTATGAGATTTGTGATCAAACATGAGATAAAGGGGAGACTCAGGGTTCACATTTTACAGAGCCGCATGAGCTTTGCGCAGGCAGATACACTGCAATACTATCTGGACGGACAGAGTAATATTGTCAGTGCCAAAATTCAGGAGCGCACCCTGGATGTTACGGTAGTCTATACCGGTTCCAGGGAGGAAGCACTGAAGACACTGGAGAATTTTACGTATCAGGGTACGGAAGTGCCGGAGAACTATCTTGCTAATTCCGGCAGGGAGATGAACCGGGAATATAAGGATCAGCTGATCAATAAAGTAGTAATGCACTATGGAATCAGGCTGTTTTTGCCCATGGATATCCGTTCCGTGATCACCACGGTAAAATCTTTCAAATATCTCTGGCATGGAATCAAGACCCTGGCAAAGGGGAAGATCGAAGTGCCGGTACTGGATGCCACCGCTATCGGCGTATCCGTGCTGCGCGGTGATTACAACACAGCAGGTTCCGTAATGTTCCTGCTTGGCATCGGCGAGATACTGGAAGAGTGGACGCACAAAAAGTCTGTCGGCGATCTGGCGAGAAGCATGTCCTTAAACATTGACAAGGTATGGGTTGTGAGCGAGGGACAGGAGATCCTGGTGCCGTCCACGTCCATTAAGTCGGGAGACCTGGTAAGGATCCACATGGGCAATGTGATTCCTTTCGACGGTACAGTGACGGACGGAGAAGGTATGGTGAACCAGGCGTCTCTCACCGGAGAATCCGTTCCCGTGAGAAAAATCCCCGGTGGAACTGCCTATGCCGGAACCGTGGTAGAAGAGGGTGAGCTGACCATCTGTGTCAAGGAGACCGGCGGCTCCAGCAAATACGAGAAGATCATGACCATGATCGAGGAATCCGAGAAGCTGAAATCCTCTCTGGAGGGTAAGGCAGAGCACCTGGCAGATAAGCTGGTACCCTATACGTTCTTAGGTACCGGTCTGGTATGGTTGTTCACGCGGAATGTGACCAAGGCATTATCCGTGCTGATGGTGGATTTCTCCTGCGCACTGAAGCTGTCCATGCCGTTAGCAGTATTGTCCGCGATCCGCGAGGCAAGTACCTACGAGATCACGGTGAAGGGTGGCAAATACTTAGAGGCTATGGCAGATGCCACTACCATCGTATTTGATAAGACCGGAACACTGACCAAGGCACAGCCCACCGTGGCGGATGTGATATCCTTTAACGGACAGTCCACAGATGAACTTCTTCGGATCGCCGCCTGCCTGGAGGAGCATTTCCCTCATTCCATGGCGAAGGCAGTGGTGCGGGAAGCAGCCCGCAAGGAGCTGGTACATGAAGAACTGCATACCAAAGTGGAATATATTGTAGCTCATGGAATCTCTTCTACTCTGGAAGGCAAGAAGATCATCATTGGCAGCTATCATTTCGTATTTGAGGATGAGCAGGCACAGATTCCGGAGGGCAGACAGGAGCTGTTCGATCAGCTGTCTGAGGAATACTCCCGCTTATATATGGCAATAGACGGCAAGCTGGCTGCGGTGATCTATATCGAGGATCCTCTCAGAGAAGAGGCCGCTGAGGTAATAAAGCAATTAAAAGGTCTGGGGATTGGCAAGGTCGTTATGATGACAGGTGACAGTGATCGTATCGCAAGATCCATTGCCGGAATCGTCGGTGTGGACGAGTATTATTCCGAGGTATTGCCGGAAGACAAAGCGAAGTTCGTGGAGCAGGAGAAGCAGGCAGACCATAAGGTTATTATGATCGGTGATGGCATCAATGATTCCCCGGCATTGTCTGCGGCGGATGTAGGGATTGCCATCAGCGAGGGCGCACAGATCGCCAGAGAGATCGCAGATGTGACCATCGGTGCGGATAATTTACAGGAAGTAGCGACACTGAAGGAGCTGAGCAATGCCCTGATGGCGCGGATCCGTAAAAATTATCGCATGATCGTAGGCATCAACACCGGACTTATTGTCTTGGGGGTGGCAGGTATTATTCCTCCCACCACTTCCGCTCTTCTGCATAATACATCTACCCTGTGGATCAGCACCAAGAGCATGAAGAATCTTTTGGACAGAGAAGAAATATAAAATCAAAGATAAGCCGCTGCATAGCAGAATATACTTGCAGCGGCTTATCTTTTTTTTGATCTCAATATCCACGGATTCACTTTTATAACTTTTGCCCGTGATATTGATAGAATGTACGGCACTTTTATAGGAATTACATGTTGCATATTTGCAGATGCTTGTATATAATGATATAGTAATTCCTAGTTGGACGCTAGAGATAGGAGGAAGTATATGTCAGAACAATTATTACAGGTGCGTAACTTGTCCGTAAGTGTAGAGGACAAGCCCATCCTTCATGGAATAGATTTAGAGGTTCGTCCCGGAGAGACCCATGTCCTTATGGGACCCAACGGTGCGGGCAAATCCACATTGGGTTACACCATCATGGGAAGTCCCCGTTATGAGGTGACCGGTGGTGAGATCCTGTTCAAAGGAAAACAATTATTGGAGGAGACCGCAGACCAGAGGGCCAAGGATGGTATTTTCCTGTCCTTCCAGAATCCCCTGGAGGTACCCGGAGTATCGCTTCGGAATTTCATTCGGAATGCCGTGGAACAGAGAAGCGGTTCCCGCATCAAACTGTGGACCTTCAAAAAGGAGCTGGAGCAGGCTATGGAGGTATTACAGATGGATCCTTCTTACGGTGACCGTGATCTGAACGTGGGATTCTCCGGCGGTGAGAAGAAAAAGGCGGAGATCTTACAGTTACTTATGTTAAAGCCCTCTCTGGCAATCTTGGATGAGACCGACTCCGGACTGGATGTGGATGCGGTACGTACGGTATCCAAGGGTGTGGAAGAGTACCAGAAGGACAAAAAGGGTGCGCTGTTGATCATCACCCACAGCACCAGAATCCTGGAGTCTCTCCATGTGGATAAGACCCATGTACTGGTGAACGGTAAGATCGTGGCATCCGGCGACGCTTCCCTGGTAGACGAGATCAACGAGCATGGTTTCGAACGTTTTCTGGAAGCGTAAAGGAGGTTGACGATCCGAATGAGCGAACGAGAAAAAACTTATGTGGAAGATGTCAACAGAAGTATTTATGATATCCGTAACGAAGAAAAAGACGTCTATCGCATTCAGAAAGGACTGACGCCCGCCATCGTGGAAGAGATCTCTGCGAAAAAGAAGGATCCAGCATGGATGGCGAATTTTCGTCTGCAGTCATTGCAGATCTATAATGAGATGGAAGTCCCCGACTGGGGTCCCTCTATTGAGGGTCTGAACATGGAAGACATCGTAACCTATGTAAAACCTAATACCCATATGAGTGCCAAATGGTCCGAGGTACCGGAGGATATCAAGGATACTTTTGAGAAGCTGGGAATTCCTCAGGCGGAGCGAAAGTCACTCGCCGGGGTAGGCGCCCAGTACGATTCCGAGCTGGTATATCACAATGTCAGGGAAGAAGTGGCAGCCCAGGGCGTAGTCTATACCGATATGGAGAGTGCCCTGAACGGGGAATATGCGGATATGGTGCGGAAACATTTCATGAAGCTGGTAACACCCAGAGATCACAAATTTGCAGCGCTGCACGGTGCTGTGTGGTCCGGCGGTTCCTTCGTATATGTTCCCCCCGGAGTGTCCGTGACGATCCCTTTGCAGTCCTATTTTCGACTGAACGCACCGGGAGCCGGACAGTTTGAGCATACCCTGATCATTGTGGACGAGGGTGCCTATCTGCATTTTATTGAAGGCTGTTCAGCCCCGAAGTACAACGTGGCAAACCTCCATGCCGGCTGTGTGGAGCTGTTCGTTGGGAAAAATGCAAAACTGCGATACTCCACCATCGAGAACTGGTCCAAGAACATGTACAATCTGAACACCAAGCGGGCTCTGGTGGAAGAGGGCGGTACCATTGAATGGGTATCCGGTTCCTTCGGATCCCACGTGTCCTACCTGTACCCCATGAGTGTGCTGAACGGTAAGGGCGCGAGAGCGGAATTTACCGGTATTACTTTCGCCGGAGCCGGTCAGAATCTGGATACCGGTACGAAAGTGGTTCACAATGCGCCGGAGACCACTTCTTATATCAACACGAAGTCTATCTCCAAGGATGGCGGGATCAGTACGTTCCGAAGCTCCGTGGTAGTGAAGAACAGTGCGGCAAAGAGTAAATCCTCTGTATCCTGTCAGTCCCTGATGCTGGATGACAAGTCCCGCTCCGATACCATCCCGGCGATGGATATCCGTACCCAGGATGCCGATATCGGGCATGAGGCGAAGATCGGCAGGATCAGCGACGAGGCAGTGTTCTATCTGATGTCCCGCGGTATCTCCGAAGAGGACGCCAGAGCCATGATCGTCAGCGGCTTCGCGGACAATGTATCGAAGGAGCTGCCGTTGGAATATGCGGTAGAGATGAACAACCTGATCCGCCTGGAGATGAAAGGCAGCATCGGGTAAAGGGAGGACAGAATATGGAAAAAGAATATAATATGACCATCAACCGACTGCCCTCCAAGACATGGAACTGGCTTCGCATGAACGAGACGCAGTTGGAGAAAATAGAGATTCCCGCGGCCGGAGAGGCAAAAGTCACTCTGCCGGAGAAGATAACGACCGCTGAAAACGAAGGATCTAACCCCTGGAATGCGGATTTTGCAGGTATTGCCTCCGGTATGGGGGAAGATATGGACGGTCTGCTTGCCAGAGCGGGAGTAAAAGCAAAACATTATGAGGTGCCCGCGGATGTGACAGAGGTGCAGCCGTTACTGCTTGATTATGCTTATGCACAGAATAGCTTACAGGCGGGAGCCGTAGCCGTAAAAGCAGGTAAAAACAGTGAGATCACAGTGATCGAGGACTTTGCTTCTGACAGAGAGGCGTCAGGTCAGGCAGCAGTATCCACCAGACTGTATCTGGAAGAAGGAGCGAAGATCCGGCTGATCCAGGTGCAGAGACTGGGCAGTGATTTTACTTTTATGAATGACATTGGGGCCTTATGTGAGGAGAAGGCTTCTCTGGAAGTGATCCAACTGATCCTGGGCGGGAAGAATACCTACCTTGGATGTAAGACTACTCTGCAGGGCAGAGAGAGCAGCATGAATGCCGATACCGCTTATATTGTAGATGGCGAAGGTAGACTGGATATGAATTATGTGGCACTGCATGAGGGCAAAAAGACCCAGAGTAATATGCAGGCAGGCGGCGTGTTAAGAGATCATGCCTTCAAGTTATACCGCGGCACCATTGACTTCAAATGGGGTGCCAAGGGTGCGGTAGGCAATGAAAAAGAGGACGTACTGTTATTGTCTAATGACGTGGTGAACCAGACCATTCCCCTGATCCTCTGTGCGGAGGAAGATGTGGAAGGCAATCACGGCGCCACCATCGGTAAGCTGGATGATGAGCTGCTGTTCTACTTAGAGAGCCGCGGCATGAACAAAGAGCAGATCTATGAGATGATGGCGATGGCGAAGGTGGATGCGGTCTGCCGCAAGATCCCTGACGCTTCCACACAGGCAAAGGTACAAAAGTTCCTGGGCAGAGCCGTGGAAGAAGAGGAAGCGTAAAGAGTAAGATAACAGGAGGAAATATGAGCATTTCAGTCAATGAGATCCGCAAGGATTTTCCTCTGCTGGAGAATCGGAAGGTGATCTATCTGGATACGGCGGCAACTTCACAGAAGCCGACCTGTGTCCTGGAAGCAGAGCGGGAATTTTATGAAAAATATAATGCCAATCCCCTGCGAGGATTATATGAGCTGGGAGAGGCGGCAACCGAAAAATACGAAGAAGCCAGAGAGACGGTCCGGGGATTTATCAACGCAAAAGAAGCAGCGGAGATCATCTTTGTCCGCAATGCCACGGAAGGCTTAAACCTGGTGGCGTACAGCTTCGGATCCCTGGTACTGAAACCGGGAGATGAGATCCTGGTAAGCATTATGGAGCATCACAGCAATCTCCTGCCCTGGCAGCAGGCGGCAGCCAGGACCGGTGCGGTGGTGAAGTATCTGGAGTGCACCGAAGACGGAAAATATACCGAGGAAGCCTTTAAGGAGGCACTGAGCGACCGAACGAAGATCGTTGCCATGACCCAGGTATCCAATGTGCTGGGCTGCAAAAATGATATCAAGCGTTTTGCACAGCTGGCACATGAAGCAGGCGCTTATTTCGTGGCAGACGGAGCCCAGAGCGTGCCCCATATGGCAGTGGACGTACAGGATCTGGATGTGGATTTTCTGGCATTTTCCGGACATAAAATGTATGCTCCCATGGGAATCGGTGTGTTATATGCGAAGAGAGAACTGTTAGAGCAGATGCCCCCGTTTTTATGCGGTGGAGAAATGATCGATTCCGTCAGCCGTACGGGAGCCGTGTGGGCAGAGGTGCCCCATAAGTTCGAGGCAGGTACAGTGAACGGCGCCGGAGCTTATGCGCTGGCAGAAGCCATCCGCTACGTGCAGAAGATCGGTTTTGATTTCATCGAAGAGAGAGAAGCGAAGCTGACGAAGCTTTTGATGGATGGCATGAAGGAGATCCCTGCGGTACACATTCTGGGTTCTCAGAAGGCGGAGGATCATCACGGCATTGTGACATTTAAGCTGGAGGGCGTGCATCCTCATGATGTGGCATCTGTTTTAGATGCAGATCACATCGCAGTCCGGGCGGGACATCACTGCGCCCAGCCGTTATTACAGCATTTGAAAGTATTGTCCACCACCAGAGTGAGCCTGGGCGTCTACAATACGGAAGAAGAGATACAGGCATTTTTAAAAAGTCTTGCCGGGATAAGGAGACAGATGGGCTATGGAGAATAAGACGTTTTATAATGAGATTTTGACGGAGCACAATCTGCATCCGTATCATAAGCATAAGCTGGAGGATGCCAACCTGGTGTTAGAGGGTGTCAATCCCAGCTGCGGCGATGATATTTTCCTGGAACTGAAGGTGGAGGACGGTGTAGTCGTGGACGGAGCTTTTGAAGGAGACGGTTGTGCCATCTCCCAGGCTTCCGCGGACATGATGCTGGAGTTAGTCATCGGCAGAAGTAAGGAAGAGGCACTGCATCTGGCAGATCTGTTCCTGAAAATGATCAAGGGAAGTATCACCGACGAAGAGAAGGACGAGCTGGAAGAAGCCTCCGTGCTGCAGGATATCGCCCACATGCCCGCCAGAGTAAAATGTGCGGTGCTTGGCTGGCATACTATGCAGGAATTATTGAAAACAGAAGAAAAATAGCTGATAAAAAGATAAAGATACATCTTGCACGCCCTTTTTGGATACGCTACAATGAAAAAAGAAGTGTAAGAAAAGCGGGGGGCTGTGCATGTTCCACATAGAGCTTATCATTGAATTCCTGGAAAACGTGATGAACAATATTGTCCAGGTGGCAATACTGTTCTTTGAATTTGTCGGAGTGATCGTTATTATTCTCTCCGGTCTGAAAGGGTTTTATAATTATGTGCGGCGGGTGCCGGATATGAAGATCACCCTGGCGCAGGGGCTTGCTGTAGGGCTGGAATTCAAGTTGTGCAGTGAGATCCTTAAGACCGTTATTGTCAGAGACTGGAAGGAGATCGTTACCGTAGCCGGTATCATCGGACTTCGTGCGGCACTGACATTCCTGATCCATTGGGAGATCAAGGAAGAGAAGAATCATTCCTAAAAATCGGCAGCTGATGAAAATCGGCTGCTTTTTTTAGAATGATTTCCGGTTACCCAACAAAAGTCAATAAGTTTATCCAGATAAAGAGATTAAATTTGTAATGGTATATAGGTTAAATTTGCACCTTGGAAAAAAGCTGTCAGAGGACTAACATATAACGATAAAGTATGTATTTATAAAAAAAGTGTAAAGAATTGCTAAAAAATCCGTTGCATTTGACACTTCGACGTGCTAAAGTCATCAATAGCATGAACGTAAATGTAATCGATTACGCATGCTTAAAAGGAAATCAGAATGGAATTACAAAAGACACTTACTCCCGGGGAAGCGCTGGAACGCGTCCTGCGATCTTATAAGACTTACTACAATATCAAAACAGAGGCTGTAGAACCGCCATTCGCAGCCGAAGCAATCTTCGGATCCCATAATGAGCAGTACTTTCTGATCAAGAAAGCCAAGGTGGCAGATATTGACACCAACGAGACAGTGTATTTTGCCACAGAAGAATCTTTATCCAAGGAACGTCTTCTGGAACTGGACGCTATCGCCTGGGAGCGGGGAACTGCAAATGTGCAGCCGTCTTCTGATCACAGGAACAGTGATGTCGTCCTGATCATTCTGACCGCTCATGCCGGGGAGGATGCTCTCGCACAGGTGAAAAAGTGCAGGCATTATCAGAGTTACCTCTGGGGATTCCATGGCTGGAGCAATTATCGTCTGATTGTCGTCGAGCTGTCTTCGGGTCGGATCGTCCACAACCGCCACGGACAGATTTTGAAGAAGCTCGTAAAAAAGGCAATGATAAATTAAATCTGTGTATTAAGAAAAGGAGAAACACAAATGACAGCATTATTAATCGTTGTAGCCGCTATTGTACTGTTGTTTATCGGCTATGTGTTCTATGGCTCCTGGCTGGCAAAACAGTGGGGCATCGATCCTACCAAGAAGACTCCTGCAATTGAGAAGGAAGATGGTGTGGATTACGTTGCAGCTAAGCCTGCTGTACTTATGGGTCATCATTTTTCATCTATCGCCGGAGCAGGCCCGATCAACGGACCGATTCAGGCTTCCATCTTCGGATGGGTTCCCGTATTCCTGTGGTGTATTATCGGTGGTATTTTCTTTGGCGGTCTGCAGGACTTCGGATCTTTATTCGCATCTATCAGACATGACGGTAAATCTGTAGGTGAGATCATCGAGGATTCCATGGGATCCAGAGCTAAGAAGCTTTTCATCATTTTCGCACTTCTGGTGCTGATCCTGGTAATCGCTTCCTTCGTTAACATTGTGGCAGGTACTTTTCTGACCCTGGCGGATGATGCCGGCAAGACCGCTTTCGGTTTTGTGACCAATCCTACCGGTAATCAGTCCACCGCAATGATCTCTCTGCTGTTCATCGTTCTGGCTGTTATTTATGGCTATGTGACCAACAGAATGGGCGTTAAGACTCTGCCCGCTACCATCGGTGGTATCATCGGTATCGTAGCCATTACTGTTTTAGGTCTGAACGTTGGTTTTGCCATGAACCGTATCGCATGGATCGTATTTGTAGGTGTTTACATCGCAGTGGCTTCCCTGGTTCCTGTATGGATCCTGTTACAGCCCCGTGACTACCTGTCCAGTTTCCTGCTGTATGCTATGATCGGTCTGGCATTCGTTGGTGTCGTTGCCGGTGCTTTCACCGGTACTGTCGCATTCGATATCCCCGCGTTTAATGGCTGGGAGCCTAAGGCAGGACAGACATTGTTCCCTATGCTGTTCATCACCGTAGCTTGTGGTGCATGTTCCGGCTTCCACAGCCTGATCGCTACCGGTACTTCTTCCAAGCAGTTAGCGAGCGAGAAGGATGCCAAGGCTATCGGTTACGGCTCCATGCTGATCGAGTCTGCTCTGGGTATCATCGCTCTGGTAGCAGTCGGTGCAGTATATCAGAAGTACTTAAACGGTGAGTTCGGATCTCCCGCAGCTGCATTCGCTGCAGGTATTGCATCCATGTTCGGTACCGAGACCTCCAAGGCATACGGCACCATCTACGCACTGCTCACACTGTCTGTATCCGTATTCGCTCTGACCAGTCTGGATACCGGTACCCGTCTGAGCCGTTTCATGTTCTCCGAGCTGTTCCTGAAGGAGGGCGAAGCTACTTACAAGGATGCCAAGGGCGCACGTAAGGTGCTGGCTCATCCTCTGTTCGGTACAGTATCCATGGTGGTGATCGGCTGTATCCTCGGCGGTCTGTCCTTAAGCCAGATCTGGGGTCTGTTCGGTGCAGCGAACCAGCTGCTCGCAGGTATCGCTCTGATGGCAGTAGCTGCATGGCTGGGTGAAGTTGGCAAGAACAACAAGATGTTCTTCTTCCCTATGGTATTCATGCTTGCTGCAACCCTGACCAGCCTGGTGATCACCGTGATCAACAAGTGCAAGGCAATCGGTGCCGGCACTGCTGCATGGGGTGACTGGTTCCAGCTGTTCTTCGCAGCTGCAATGGCAGTTCTGGCAATCTTCCTGGTAGTGGAAGGTGCACGGACCTTCGTTAAGCAGATGAAAGAAAAGAAAGCAAAGAAGGCAGCTTAATCAGAGAAACAAAAGACAAATAAGAAATCCCGGAGACTGTGAAAGCCTTCGGGATTTTTATATTTAGTTCTATCTTTTAGTGTTCAAAAAAGGCAACCGCTACAGCACCGGGACCTACGTGGGTTCCGATGGTGGCGCCCAGAGTACTGATGGGAAGTTCCTTTGCGTAATCTTTCCACAGATGTTCGCTGTCGTGAATGTATTTTTGCAACAGCTCATCACTCAGACCGGTATAACCCAGACAGAAGGGGCGGGAGAAATCTACACCGTCAGCTTTTTCTATCTCACGGATCAGGAAGTTACTGCCGTTTTTGGAACCGCGGGCTTTCCCGAGCATAATGATCTCGCCGTCTGAGACAGCGACCACAGGCTTGATGGCCAGTGCACCACCAATGAATGCCACGGTAGAGGAGATTCGTCCGCCTTTTTTCAGGTATTCCAAAGTGTCCAGAAGTCCCATGGTGTGGATCTTGGATTTCTCCTTTTCGAGAATGCTGACAATTTCTTCTGCGGATTTTCCCTGATCCTTTAATTGCAGACCATACTCTACCAGAATGCGTTCTCCTATGGTGGCATTCATGCTGTCTACGACGAATACCTTACCCTCATAATCTTCAGCAGCGATCCGGGCACTCTGGCAGGTGCCGGACAATTTACCGGAGATGGTGATCACGATGACGGTCTCCCCCGCGGAGACTGCCTGCTCATAAGCGGCTTCAAAGACAGCAGGAGATACCAGGCTGGTGGTGGGGAGAGTGTCACATTCGATCAGCTTTTCGTAGAATTCTCTGTGACTGATGGTGACTCCGTCCGCATATTCGTCGTCGCCGAAGCGGATGTGCAACGGCAGGATGGTGACATCCTCCCTGGGATGGTTCATATCAGATGCGGAGTCTGTGATAAAACGTATTTTTTCCATGATAATATTCCTATTCTTTTTATTATAGTTTGGCAGCTGAATGTTTCTTCCTGCTCATTTTTTGGGTGGATACTCGGAAGGGAACTCAGCAAGGTACTGTTCCAGATTATGGGAGATCCTCTCCAGGGAATCGTAGAGATTCACCCGCTGTTCCTCTGTCATGCCGTCTCCGCCGTGAGCCAGTGCAGAGTAGATCCGGGAACCTATTTTTCTGACTACAGTGCTGCCTTCCTCGGTCAGATAGTATAAAGTGCGGTAGGAACGCTTGTTTTCCGGCAGTTCACAGGATACCAGCCCTTTGGCACTTAACTGGCTTAATGTTCGGGAAATGGCAGCTTTATCTTCCTTGCAAAGCTCTGTCAGCTGTGTGGCGGTCAGCCCCTCCGGATGTTTTCCCAGGTGATACAGACACATAGTGTAACCTGCTTTTAAGTCTAATTGCCCCATTTCCAGTTCTTTTAATTTCTGCAGATAACGGTGCAATTCCGTGATCGATACAACGAATCTTTCAAAACGATCCTGCATGGACAATCCTCCTGTAAAATGTTGATACAGCAACTTTATGAAGTGTAGCATAAGGATGTTGACAAGTCAACAAAAATAGGAATAAAAAAATACCCCATCTGCTAAGATGAGGTAATGATAGAAATAGACTATGCAATCTCGAGCCGTTGTTTTATTTTGCGGACATCATTTTCTAATACGTTGAGACGGATACGTATCAATTCGTCATCTTCTTTGACTTTTAATGCCTGATCGAATTTGCGGGATAAATCTAAATGAGCCTCTGCGATCGTACATATATTACGGCAAACTTCATTTTCAAGTGTCAATTCTATATTAGTGATGCGGCGTTCCATGGAAATCTGACCGGATTCTAAATTGGAAACCCGTTGTTCCAGTGAATCGAATCGTTGCTCCAGCGTGTCAAGCCGCTGCTCTAATTTGTCAAGCCGCTGCTCTACTTTGTCAAGCCGCTGCTCTACTTTGTCAAGTCGTTGATCTATGTGGTCTAATTTGATTACGATAGCTTCTAATAATTCCCGGTTGGTCATATACATCCCTCCTGTACCAGTATACTAGCATAGTTCGAAAGCGCTGACAATTGTGCAATACAGAGAAAAGAGTCGTTGTGCATTATCACAAAAAAAGTTTGATAAATAGTTGACAATCTCCAAAAATCGCGATATATCTAATGAAAAGGGACGGGGAATAATAAACAATACATATCAGAAAGGAAGATTTTTATGGTTAAGAAACTGATCCTGGTAACATCACCGCCGGCCTGCGGAAAGACATACATTTCCAAAGCATTGGCAAAAAGACTGCAGCACGTTGTATATTTGGATAAGGATACATTAATCACTTTGTCAAAACAGATCTTTGTGGTAGCGGGACAGCCTTATGACAGAAGCAGTGATTTTTTTGAAAAAAATATCCGTGACTACGAGTATGAGTGCGTCGTGGATCTGGCCATGGAGGCGTTGGACTATGACGATATTGTACTGATCAATGCCCCCTTCACACAGGAGATCAGGGATATGGATTATATTCATAACCTGAAAGCTAAACTGGCAGAGAAAAATGCCACCCTGGTAGTCGTATGGGTAGAAACATCTCCTGAGATCGTGCATGAGCGTATGATTGCCAGAAATTCCGACCGAGATACCTGGAAGCTGGCACACTGGGATGAGTATATTGCATCCTGCGATTTCTCTATCCCGAAGAATCTGGATGATCCTAAGGCGAAGGACGATCTGATTTTGTTTAAAAATAACAATGAGGAAGAATTTGAAACATCCATGCAGAATTGTCTGCATATTCTGGAAGAGACCATGAAGGGTTAGGAATATCTGATCCGGTATGGATTGTGCTGTGTGGCGGTTTATGCTATGCTAGATACAGATTGTACATGACAGCAGGAATGTATACGTAAAAGCGTAAAAGTGAGGAAACACAGCATGCTCAGACCTAGCATTGGTATCGATTGGGACGATGTCACCGCCCCGTTTAACAGTATTGCCATTCGTATGGCAAATGAAAAATATCACCCGGCGGAACCTTACCGCCTGGAAGAGATCACTTCCTGGGCCAATGAGGGTCGGACTTCAGTGATCAAAGAATTCTATAACGATCCCGAGCTGTACAGCCGGCAGATTCCTACGGAGGAGACAAAACGTGGGATCCGCCGGCTGATGCAGATTGCGGATGTTTTTTTTATTACGGCGGTGTCGCCGCGGTTTATGGGAGTGCGGGCGGAGCAGATCATGACCCAGTTCCCGGAATTCCCACCGGAAAATATCATTTTGGGAAGCGCCAAGGACCGAGTCCATTTTGACATTGTACTGGATGATGCCATTCACAATATTTTGGACAGCAAGGCAGAGTATCCGGTGTTGATGCGGAAGCCATGGAATGCCAAAATGACAGGTCTCCTGTCTGTGAATACCATGGCGGAATTCGTGTCACTGGTGCGGCAGATCATGAAGGCTTCTACTTCGAAGCCGGAGAAGATCACCGCGCCGGCGGTACTGGCACTGGTGGGCCCTTCCGGTTCCGGCAAACGGGAGATCACGGAAGCACTGTGCGGCAGCAAAGGTGGAAATACGACAGATAGTATCGGCGCGGAGCAGTTGTTTGTGCGCCCGGTGAATTATTGCACGGAGCCGGAACGTTACGGACACCGGTATGTGTCGGAAGAAGCCTTCGATCAGATGAACTTTTTTGAAAAAACAGCTTATGCCGGTGTACGGTACGGCACGAGGAAGGAAGATATTCAGGAACTGTTAGATCAGGGAAAGTTTGCCGTGATCCCGGTGGATATGTGTGGTGCCATTGCCATGAAACGTTCTTTCCCCACCCATATCATCTATGTGGCAAGAGATAAGGAAAAACTGATCGCGGATATTATTGACTCCGATTACGACACCGAGGAAAAGACCCTGCGGATCCTGTCCATCGACGCGGAGAAGCGGAACCGCAAGATCTGCGATCATGTTATTCATAATGATATCATAGAGGGAAATTATGCCAGCGGTGCGGAGGAACTCAGACGCCTGATTGCGACTGCGGATGGAAAAAACGCAGGAGCAGATCCGGTGTAGGATGCTTACTTGTCGACAGGAAAGTAATATGCTATACTTTGGAATGATAAAGTAATGAATTCTACGATGAGGGAGAAGACAAAATTGAACGCTACCAAAGATGTTTCCAAACAGAAGTCACTGTTCAGAATATGGATCGGTTTTTTTGTAAAATATATTGGAATTTTGATCGCAGCGGGAGTGGTTGGGATCCTGCTCCTGACTTTTGCCTATCATATTCCGGTCAATCAGGAATCGAAGGATTCTACGTTTGAGTACAGCGAGCAGATGGGTTGGGCACCCCTGGTCAATAACCGCTATACCCAGTACATTCCATTCTTCACTTCCTATGAGATCGGAACCCTGGATGATGCCACAGACCGGACGATCCTGAACAATTGCTATAATGAAGGAGAGGAATCCGCCATCAAACGTGCGGCGGATATGAATGATTACGGAAGATACTGGCACGGTTATGTCGCTATTCTGCGTCCCCTCTTCTATTTCATGGACTACTGGGATTATCTGTTGGTCAACAGCTTTGCCCAGCTGTTTATCATGGGATGTGTAGGCTATGCCATCTATAAGGCGACGGGACAGAAAAGATATCTACTGGCATTTTTCTGCTCCTGTGCGTTCCTGACACCGGCAGCCACTGCCATGTCACTGCAGAATTCGCCGGTATTTTATGTTGCTATGCTGGGAAGTTTGTTTGTTCTGCTGAAGACGGACTGGATCCTGGAGAAAAACAGAAGATATTATCTGTTTTTGTTTCTGGGAATTGTGACCTGCTATTTTGATTTCCTGACCTATCCGTTACTTAGCTTCGCATTCCCGTTCTGCTGGCTGTTGGTGGCGGCAGGAGAGAAGGTGAATCTGAAGGAGCGGATCACACTGTTATTTGGCGGTGGTATTTCCTATGTGATCGGCTGGGGTGGATTCTTTGGTGTAAAATGGGTCGTAGAGACGATTGTATGTGGTCCTTCGATCCTTGACAACGGTATCGGCGCGGTATTCAATCATCTGTTCAGTGGAATGCCCGATGAGAACAGACTGCTGCACCAGACCTATTGCAGGATCGATACACTGTATAACAATTTCAGACATTATCTGTTTCCTCTGTTTATTCTGATATTACTCGCATGGATCGTAGTGCTCATCTGCGGATTCCTGCGGGGAGGATTCCGGATAAAAACAGAACAACTGATATTTGCGGCAGTGACTTTAACCTCTCCGGCATGGTATTTTATTATGAATACACATACCAGCTATCACCATCTGTTTACTTACAGAGTCTATGGGGCATCATTGCTTGGGTTTATGTTGTTCGTCTGCGGCTGCCTGGATAAAAGCAGTGAAGAAAGCATTGAAGGTAAGGCGAAGATCGCTGTGGCTGACCTGGTGAAAAGAGTCGCAGTGCTTATATGCTGCCTGGCAGTGGGACTGGGAGCTTCCAGACTTGCCATGGAAGACAGGATGGATATCAACGGAGGAGATAATGAAGAGTTTCCCCTGGTACAGGGAGATACACTGGAATTTGAATTTACTCCTGTAGTGAATAATGTGAAGGGATTTACGTTCTGTGTGAAACCGAATGGGTCCACGGACGGAGACCTGGTGATCGGAGTATATGACGGAGAGACCCTCTGTGGGGAGGAGATAACTCCCATAGAGACTTATGAAGATACAGTATTTGAAATGCAGCTGACAGACTGGAAGCTGACCGCAGGTAAAACCTATCAGATGAAGGTGGCGGTGCGGGATAATGCTGCCGGAGTCATTCTGCTGGTAACTCCGGAGGGTGAAAAGCCCCAGGCGGAATACGGCAGAGCTTATTTAAACGGTGAACAGCTGCCGGATATCGCACCGCTGTCCGGAATCACGTATCGCGGACATTTCCAGTCAGTGCAGATTAAATTGTATCTGTCTCTGTGTGTGGCAGCATTTTTATTGATGTGGTTTATGGTGGCAGATACCTTATTAAAGAATAAATATGCAGGTTGCATCAAAGAGAGCAAACCTTTATAATAAGAAAAGTACAGTCTGAAAGGATGCAGAGATTGCAGACGTAAATTCGGACGCGAACAGGAGGACGAGCATGATTCAGTTAACACAGGGTGGCGCTTATCTGGTAAATGGTACAGACATTGTAGCAGATACTCCGGAAGCAGCAAGAGAGATACAGGCAAAGACCGGCATTACGATCTCTAAGGAAGAAGCAGCGAAAAACACGATGGCTTACGGTATTTTGCGGGAGCATAATACTTCCGGCAATATGGACAAGCTGAAGATCCGTTTTGATAAGCTGACCAGCCATGACATTACATTTGTAGGTATCATTCAGACCGCGAGAGCATCCGGACTGCAGAAGTTCCCTATGCCCTATGTGCTGACCAACTGTCATAACTCTCTGTGTGCCGTAGGCGGTACCATCAACGAGGATGACCACATGTTTGGTCTGACCTGTGCGAAAAAGTACGGCGGAGTCTATGTACCCCCTCATCAGGCTGTTATCCACCAGTTTGCCAGAGAGATGTTAGCCGGCGGCGGCAGGATGATCCTTGGTTCCGATTCTCATACCCGTTATGGTGCACTGGGTACCATGGCTATGGGCGAGGGCGGTCCCGAGCTGGTGAAGCAGCTGCTGAATCAGACTTATGATATCAATATGCCCGGTGTGGTAGCCGTATACTTAAAGGGTGCGCCTGTAAAGGGCGTAGGCCCTCAGGACGTGGCACTGGCCATTATCGGTGCTGTATTCAAGAACGGATATGTGAAGAATAAAGTAATGGAGTTCGTAGGTCCAGGCGTGGCTTCCTTAAGCGCGGATTTCCGTATTGGTATTGATGTCATGACCACAGAGACCACCTGTCTGTCCTCTATCTGGAAGACCGATGACCAGATCCGTGAGTTCTATGAGATCCACGGACGTACCGAAGATTACAAGGAACTGAATCCCGGTCAGGTAACTTATTATGATGGATTGATCGAGGTAGATTTGGACAAGATCCGTCCCATGATCGCCATGCCGTTCCATCCCAGCAATACCTATACCATCGAGGAACTGAATGCGAACCTCATGGATATTCTGGATGAGACCGAGAAGCGTGCGAAGGTAAGCTTAGACGGAGCAGTGGACTTCACCCTGAAGAATAAAGTTAAAAATGGAAAATTTATCGTAGATCAGGGTATCATCGCAGGTTGTGCCGGCGGTGGATTTGAGAATATCTGTGCGGCAGCGGATATCCTGAAGGGCAGATACATCGGTGCGGATGAATTTACCTTAAGCGTATATCCCGCATCCATGCCCGTATATATGGAACTGATCCGTAACGGCTGTGCAGCGACCATCTTAGAGACCGGTGCAGTCATGAAGACAGCATTCTGCGGTCCCTGCTTCGGTGCCGGAGATACCCCTGCCAATAACGCATTCAGTATCCGTCACTCTACCAGAAACTTCCCGAACCGTGAAGGCTCCAAGCTGCAGAACGGTCAGATCGCTTCCGTAGCTCTGATGGATGCAAGATCTATCGCTGCTACCGCAGCCAACAAAGGCGTGCTGACTCCCGCAACGGAGTTCGACGGCGACTTCGGAAAATACAAATATCATTTCGACAGCAATATTTACAAGAACCGTGTATTCGATTCCCACGGTGTGGCAGACGAGAGCGTAGAGATCCAGTTTGGTCCCAATATTAAGGACTGGCCCGCTATGGGTGCTTTGCCTGATAACCTGGTACTACAGGTAGTATCCGAGATCCACGATCCCGTAACCACCACCGATGAGCTGATCCCTTCCGGTGAGACATCTTCCTACCGTTCCAATCCTCTGGGACTGGCAGAGTTCACCTTAAGCCGTAAGGATCCCCAGTATGTAGGACGTGCCAAAGAGATCCAGAAGGCAGAGAAAGAGCGTATGAACGGCGGACATCCCTGCCAGGCAGTTCCGGTACTGAAGGATGTCATGGGAGAAGTGAAGAAGCAGTATCCGGAGGCTGGCCGTGAGAACACCGGATTCGGTTCCACAATCTTCGCAGTGAAGCCCGGAGACGGTTCTGCCCGTGAGCAGGCTGCTTCCTGTCAGAAGGTACTGGGCGGCTGGGCGAACATCGCCAACGAGTATGCTACCAAGCGTTATCGTTCCAACCTGATCAACTGGGGTATGCTTCCTTTCCTGATCCAGCCCGGGGATCTGCCGTTTAAGAATCTGGATTATCTGTTCGTTCCCGACATCAGGAAAGCCGTGGAAGACAAGGCGGAAGAGATCAAAGCTTATGTGGTAACACCCGGAGAGGGCATGAAGGAATTCTCCCTGAAGTTAGGTGAACTGACCGATGAAGAACGCCAGATCATCTTAAAGGGCTGCTTAATTAACTATAACCGGGTGTAACTGAATAGTTACAACGAGAAGTAAGGAGCAAAAATATGGAATTTAACAAACCGGTATCCAACCCCATGATGGTGGGATCCATTGAATTATTAAAAGCAGAGGACACTCCGGAACACAGACAGCTGTTCTTAGACGAGCTGCAGAAGGCAAAGTTTTTGTCACCGGTCGTGATCGATCCGGTACCTCAACCCGATGAGAAGGGGCAGGTGAAGATTGCCAGAGATTCCAAGGTACAGTTTCCTATGCTGTCCACAGAGGACGGACGGAAGTTCTTTATGGCTTTCACGGACTGGATAGAGTTAAAAAAGTGGAAGGACGAAGAGAATCAGCAGACCTTCGCCATGAATTTTGACGATTATGCGGGGATGCTGCTTCGTAAGGATGCGCAGGGTAATATCAGCCCGGCATTGGGATTCGTGATCAATCCTTTTGGCGGAAACATCGTGGTTACCAGAGAGATGGTAGCCGGCATGATCGCAGCGAAGCTGAAAGCAGCCGGAAAACCGGTGCCTCCCGCTCCCGGTGCACCTGCTGCACCCACACAACAATAAATTCGGACTAAACAAAACGCCCGATACGGACGATATAAGTAGCAGAGAGGTGACAAGGCCAGTCGCTTCCCTGCTATTTTTTTACAGATTAATAACGACACCATGGATGGTAACGGAACAGAATCGTATTCTGTTTTGTTATCATTTTTTACTTAACAGTTCAGCCGTGCAATATCGCATGCGGTCGTAAACTGTTAAGCTTTACAGGAAGCGCGCCCTGCATATGGTGAGGTCGGGGAAAGGAGAAAATTACAGATTTGAGAATTGATTCCGCAAGTATAGGAATGGATTCCGCCAGAAGCTATCATGCTTCTAAGACCAGCGTCAGACGATTTGAGATAACGGATTATCAGGCAGCTCTGACAGATGTATCCACCAAGGAGCAGAAGACACCGCAAGAGGGGGATACGGCGCAGAATACCGGAGAACAGGAGAAGCCTGCAGAGAACACGACAATGACCGCAAAAGACTGGCAGAGTCGTTTTCTGGTATCTTCTGCCAGATGGGATATGCGAAGCAGTGCCAGTGAACAGACACTGTCCACCATCCGGGAATATACGGTACGCTATATTTTTGATTTATTGTTCCCCTCCAGGAACAGCACGTTGCGTGACTGGATGCAGGAAAACGGGTGGAATGCGGGCAATAGCGTTGATAACGCCCGGACGAATTCCGGCAGCACTCAGGGAACGGCAGCACCTGCGTCGGATACCTTCTATCCGGTTGCAGCCCGTATGAAAGTATTGAATTACGTGGGTGAGACCTATAATGTGGAGCAGGAAGACACTAGCTTCTCCACCGTGGGAACTGTGCGGACGAAGGATGGCAGAGAGATCAATTTTAATGTCAATGTAAATATGAGCCGCAGATGTGAGGAATACTACAGAGAGGAACTGAATGTGGCGCAGTTTGCCCTATACGATCCATTGGTGATCAATCTGAATACCGATGTGACCGAACTGTCGGATCAGACCTTTTATTTTGATCTGGATGCCGACGGTGAGGAAGAAGAGATCTCCATGTTAAAGGGCAGCGGCTATCTGGCACTGGATAAAAACGGTGACGGTGTCATCAATGACGGCAGCGAGCTGTTCGGAACGAAAAACGGTGACGGCTTTGCAGACCTGGCACGGTACGATGAGGACGGCAACGGATGGATCGATGAGAACGATTCCATCTGGTCAAAATTAAAAATCTGGTGCAAAGATGAAAACGGCAACGACGTACTGTACAAGCTTTCCGATCAAGGCGTCGGAGCGATCTGTCTTAAGAATGTTTCCACAGATTTTACCATGCAGGGAGACAGAAAAGCGCAGGACGGCACCATGAATGCAAATGCAACGAATGCTGTGATCCGCAAGACCGGTATTTTCTTATATGAAAACGGAAATGTAGGCACTGTGCAGCACGTAGATATGGCAGCATATGCCGCAAAAGCATAAACAAAACATAAATACCGCATTCTGAATAAAACCCATGAATCAGGCAAGACTATAGGATAAACCAGGGAAAGTGGTTTGAGCGATGCAACAGCAGGCAGCAGATTCAGGGAACAGGAAGGATGCGGATAGAATATGAGTAGAAACAGAAAGAGCAATATTCACAAAGAACGTATAATAATGTTAGCTTCTTCAGCCTTTGTACTGGCAGCATTGACCATGACAGGGGTCTATATGAAGGGGCAGAATGTGGAGTCCGAGGATGATGGTTATACCTTGGACTTCACTGCGCTTGAAAACAATGCGGATGATAAATTGCAGGAGATCACGGAGAACAACGATGAGCATCTGTTAAAAGAGGATGAGAACATTCCGGGATTGACCGCGAATAACACGGCTGGGAAGGAGATCGCCGGTGCACCCGTTACGGAGGATGATCTGGACTATATGCCACAGGAGGTTGGCTCCGGGCATGTGGAGATCCCGGGACTGACGGATCAGGAGACCTTGCTTGAAGAAGCCGAGGCAGCAACTCCCCTGTCCGAAGGTACCGTGGAGAAGACATTGCATTTCGCGGAAAGCGATGGGTTACAGCAGCCGGTGCAGAGTGATATTCTGATGCATTATTCTATGGATCAGAGCACCTATTTTGCAACACTGGATCAGTACAAATACAATCCTGCCACAATTTTCTCCGCGGAGGAGGGCGAGGCAGTGACCGCCTGTGCACAGGGTAAAGTGACTTCGATTTTCGAAAATGAAGAGATCGGCAAGGCAGTAACACTGGATCTGGGCGATGGCTATGAGGCCACCTACGGACAGCTTGCAGAGATCTCTGTGCAGGAGGATTCCTATGTAAATCCCGGGGAGACCATAGGAAAAGTAGCAGCGCCTACCAAATATTACAGTGCCGAGGGAAGCAATGTATATTTTGCCCTGACCCATAACGGGGAACCGGTAAACGGGGAGACATTGTTCCACTGATATATCGTAGGAGGCAGGATTCCCTATGGAAATTTTTATACGAACCCGTTATACTATTATAGATGGGAAAAAAGTGTACCATAATCTCCAAAGAGAATGGGCGGAGGAAGCGTTTGAGATACAGCAGGAAAAATGCAGGGATCCTCTCCCTGCTATTACTATTTAGCAGCATAGGAATGATGGCCTGTGGCAGGACTACTGTGGAGACGGGACATGTCAGTTACAGCAGCATCAGCAGTCTCACCGGCATGGAGAGCACACCGGTCATCAACTATACATTGCCTGTACTGACACCCAATGTGCTGGTGGACCAGCAGGGTTATGCATCAGGCAGAGAAAAACTGGCAGTGGTAAAAAGCCGTGAGCCGGTGGAAAATTTTCGCGTGATCGATAAAGAGACCGGGGAGACGGTATACCATGGTAAGGTAGAAAACTCCGATTATAACGAAGATCTGCATTTATATATCGGCAGGGTGGATTTCACCCAAGTTACACAGAACGGTACATTTTATCTGGAATGTGACAGGGTAGGACAGTCATTTGCTTTTACGGTGCAGCAGGATCATTATGAGGAACTGTTTCGTTCCTTATGTGCGAAGCTGCATGAGGCTTGTGAGAACCGGAGGATTACCGAGGAAGAGATCCTGACGGTTCTGACTGCCTGCGAATGGTATCCGGAGACTTTCGCCGATGATAATGCCAATGAGATTCCGGATCTTCTGGAGGATATCGCCGGGTGGCTGGAGAAGACGACCAATGACACCGGGCAGCCGGAACCGGAGAATATGACCTATGTGGCGGCACTGGCGAAGTTTGGCTATTTGTATCAAAAATACGATGTGCAGTACGCCACACAGTGCTTACAGCATGCTTCCGCCATATATACGAAGCTTACAGCGACTTCCGGAAGAGATGCACAGAAATTCATGGCGCTGACGGAGTTGTACCGGGCGGCGGGATTATATTCCTACCGGACGCAGATACTGGAATATAAGGATTTCTTTGAAGATAATACCAGCTACCTCGAAGAGACGGACTATCTCTATGGCGCTATGACATATCTGGCGACCAGACAAGCGGTGGATGTGGATCTGTGTACCGTGTTTATGGAGGATATCCGTAACCGGGGGGAGGAACTGGCGAAAAGATCGGATAAGATGATCGATGCGGTGACTTCGGTTAATAACGGCACGGAAGATCTGCTGAAGAGAGCGGAGGAACTGTCCTGTGCCAACTACATCTTATACAGTTATCAGTACACGGAGATTCTGGAAGATTTTTTACATTATCTGATGGGAAGAAATAAAGATTCGGTATGTTATTATCCCGAAGAGGGAGACACTGCGGATTATCTTCTTTTGATCGCCCAGCAGGTCTCCCTCGGTGGGAAACATGAACAGATTAAATGAGTTCTTTGTTTTTAAAATAGGTCTCGGAGATAATATTCTGTACATAGGTACCCATGCTCTTGCGGGTTTCCTTGTCCAGATCCTTCATATAAATAGGCTTACCGTATTCAATGACTACGGTGGCCTTTTTTATTTTCGGAAAATGGTCTTCGAATATCGCAGCAGAGTTCACGATCGTCATGGGAATGATGGGAACGCCTGCCTTCTCCGCAATCTTAAAGCTGCCTTCATGGAAGGGGAGGAAGGTATCCTTTGTCTTATTCCGGGTGCCCTCCGGGAAGATACAGATGGAAATACCGTTTTTGGCTTTTTCAATGGCCTGCAGGATCGTCTTAAGTCCGGCCTTGATATCCTGGCGGTCCAGGAAGAGACAGTGCAGATCCTTCATCCAGATATTCAACAGGGGCCATTTCAGCATTTCTTTTTTGGCAACGTAGCCGGTAGGTCTGGGAACGCGGACGTAGGTCAGGACCACATCGAAAAAGCTGCGGTGATTGCCCACATACAGTACCGCGGTATCGGTGGGAATATTTTCTTCACCGATGGCGATCACTTTGGTGCCCGCCAGGCGGATCACCTGACGGAATGCCCAGTTGACAATGGCCAGGGAGCTTCGGTCCTTCAGTCCCGGATTGAACTTGCCAATGATCCATTCCACCAGCATAAGCGGAGTGGACAGGATCAGGAATAATACAACAAATAATACAACGAATATAAAACGGATCATAAATACCTCTTTCTAATTCATTTGCTCTATCCATATGATGTCGGGGTCAAAAGCCCCCGACTCTGATGCCTACGGATTGTTACGTGCTACGCACTCTCACAATCCTACCCTCTATTCGCATATCGTGGGATTATCATCCCACTTTTATGCTCATATCGGGGCGG
>DLZQ01000055.1:40537-42955 GCA_003447295.1 Lachnospiraceae bacterium | reverse complement strand
GACCTTTTGACCCTGGCATCATTCATATCATTTCTCGATAAATAGTACGCCCAGTGTACCGGGACCGCAGTGGCTGGATACGACACCGCCGGCTCTGGTCTCGAGTATTTCATTGAAAATGCCGAGGCTCTCCAGATAAGAACGAACGGATTCCACGATCTCCCGGTCACAGCCTGAGTGGGTGATGAAGACTCTGTCGGGAACCGCATTTTTCAGGGCTTCTTCCATATCTTTTGTATAGGACAGGATGACAGAAGCCAGCTTACCACGGTATTTTTTGGAGGCATCCATGGCACCGTCTTCGACTACGATCCTGGGGTGAAGCTTTAACATACCGCCGGCTAGAGCAGCTACGGCATTGCATCTGCCACCTCGATAGAGATAGGTCAGGGTATCTACGACGAAGCTGGCGCGGACTCTGGGGCGGATCTCTTCGATGGCAGCAGTGATCTGGGCTCTGGTTTTCCCTTCTGCGGATAAAATGGCAGCCTGTATTACCTGCAGTCCGATACCGGTAGACAGGTTGGCGGAATTGATCACGGTTACTCTATCCGAAGCCTCCAGATCTTCCGCGGCCAGCCGCATGACGTTGCCGGAGGTGGACATGCTGTCGGAAATAGAGAAACAGATGATCTCCCGGCCTTCCTCCAGGAAGGGCTTCATCACTTCCATGGCCTCGGTCATGGAAGGCGCAGAGGTCTTCGGTGTGGTCTTATTTTCATCAGACCAGCGGAAGATCTCTTCCGGGGTAATGTCTATACCATCACGATACTCTGTCTCCCCTAACAGGATGTGCAGGGGCAGGATGGTAATGTCATATTTTTCCAATAAATCTTTTGACAGATCGCAGGTGCTGTCAGAGATGATCTTAACTGTCTGTGCCATAAAATATACCTTCTTTTTTAGTTTTTAGTGTTTCATCTTTCCTTATTCATTGCCTTTGACGATCTGTCTGGCTACATAGACGCCGCTGGCAGATGCATGGGACAGGGAATGGGTCACGCCACTGCCGTCACCGATGATATATAATCCCTTATGACAGCTTTCCAGGTGCTCGTCCAGTTCCACTTCCATGTTGTAGAACTTTACCTCCACACCGTAGAGTAAGGTGTCGTCATTGGCAGTACCGGGTGCGATCTTGTCCAAAGCGTAGATCATTTCAATGATGCCGTCTAAGATACGCTTGGGCAGTACCAGGCTTAAGTCACCGGGGGTTGCAGCCAGGGTAGGCTCCACCATGCCCTCGGCAATACGCTTTGCATTACTGCGGCGTCCTCTTACCAGATCACCGAAACGCTGCACGATGACACCGCCGCCCAGCATATTGGAGAGACGGGCAATGCTTTCGCCGTAGCCGTTACTGTCCTTGAAGGGTTCGGAGAAATGCTTGGCGACTAACAGTGCAAAGTTGGTATTCTCGGTCTGTTTGTCGGCACCTTCGTAGCTGTGGCCGTTGACGGTGACGATGCCGTTAGTATTCTCATTTACTACGATACCGTGGGGGTTCATACAGAAGGTACGCACGGCATCTTCGAATTTCTCGGTTCGGTATACGATCTTGCTCTCATACAGCTCATCGGTCAGATGAGAGAAGATGACAGCGGGAAGCTCCACGCGGACACCGATATCCACACGGTTGGACTTGGTGTTGATATCCAGATCCTTACAAATGCGTTCCATCCATTTGCTGCCGCTGCGTCCTACGGAGATGATGCATTGGTCACACTCGTAGGAGGCGTCCTCGCAGCTGATACGATACCCCGGATCCAGTGCTTCCACGGTTTTTACCGGAGTATCGAAATAGAAGGTCACTTTATCTTTGAGCTCCGCGTACAGGTTCTCCAGCACGATAAAGTTGATATCGGTACCTAAGTGACGCACGGAAGCATCTAACAGAGTCAGCTTGTTCTGCATGCAGAGCTTCTTAAATGAGGTACCTGCGGTGGAATACAGTTTGGTGCCCTCTCCACCGAATTTCATATTGATGTCATCCACGTATTTCATGAGATCGATGGCCTGATTTTTGCCGATGTATTCATACAACGTGCCGCCGAAGGCGTTGGTGATGTTGTATTTTCCGTCGGAAAAAGCACCTGCACCGCCGAAACCGCTCATAATAGAACAGCTCTTGCAGTTGATGCAGTTCTTGATCTTATCTCCATCGATGGGGCAGTGACGCTTCTCCAGGGGATGACCGGCTTCGAAGACGGCAATCTTCAGATCGGGATTCTGCTGTACCAGCTCGTAAGCGGAGAAGATACCGCCGGGGCCGGCACCGATAATAATGATGTCATATTTCATGGGGAATGGTTCCTTTCATAGTGTTCTCTATTCGCATATCGTGGGATTATCATCCCACTTTTATGCTCATATCGGGGCGGGTCCTAAGGTCTTTCACCCACTTATGAGCAAGCTCAT
>DLZQ01000055.1:0-40318 GCA_003447295.1 Lachnospiraceae bacterium | reverse complement strand
GGGTTTAGACCTTTTGACCCTGGTATCAAAATATAGTATACCATAATTTTAGCAAAAAAGGGGAATGGAAATATAGTAAAATATGTGATAGAATCATAATTCATAGGCTTGTCCGGAAATGGATGGAAAGGTATCTGAAATGGAAGCGGTACAGAAGAAAAATAAATATGAGATAGACATGTGTAACGGCACGATCATGGATAAATTAATATCCTTTGCCCTGCCGCTGATGGTGTCGAGTATTTTACAGCTGCTGTTTAATGCAGTGGATATTATTGTGGTCGGGAGATTCACCGGAAGTCAGGCACTGGCGGCGGTGGGATCCACCACGGCATTGATCAATATGTTTGTGAATCTGTTCATCGGGGTCTCGCTGGGAGCCAACGTATTGTCTGCCAGATTCTATGCGGCAGGCAAAGAGCGGGAGATGAGCGAGACGGTACATACGGCGATGACTTTTGCCCTGATCAGCGGCATCGTCATGGTATTCGTGGGACTGTTCTGTGCCCGTGGGACACTGGAGCTGATGGATACGCCGGCAGATGTGATCGACCAGGCAGCTTTATATATGAAAATCTATTTTTGCGGAATGCCCTTTTTTATGCTGTACAATTACGGAGCTGCCATTCTGCGTGCGGTGGGCGATACAAAGAGACCGCTTCTGTTCCTGATCATTTCAGGAGCTGTTAACGCAGCACTGAATCTGTTCCTGGTCATTGTCTTTTCCATGGGAGTGGCAGGTGTGGCCATCGCTACGGTGTTCTCGCAGATCATCTCCTGTGTGTTGGTACTGGAATGTCTGCTTGGTACGGACAGCTGCTATCGTCTGCAGATCACAAAGCTGGGAATCAAATGGGAGTATCTGGTGCAGATCTTCCAGGTGGGAGTGCCTGCAGGAATTCAGAGCGTGGTGATCAATTTTTCCAACGTATTGCTGCAGTCTTCGGTGAATTCCTTCGGATCCATTGCCATGGCGGGATACACGGCGGCGAACAACATCTTCGGATTCCTGTTCGTATCGGTCAATTCCATCACGCAGGCGTGCATGAGCTTCACCAGCCAGAACTACGGAGCCGGGAAGAAAAAGCGTATGGACCGGGTGCTTGTCGACTGCATGATCCTGTCGGTGATCGTGGCGGTGACGCTGGGTGGCAGCGCCAATCTCTTTGGCCCCCAGCTGCTTCATATCTATACTACGGAGGCGGATGTGATCGCCTGTGGTACGGAAATCTTATTGTATACGACACTGACTTACTTTTTATGCGGAATCATGGATCTGATCCCGGGAGCTCTGCGTGGAATGGGGCATTCGGCGGTCCCCATGATCTTATCTATTATCGGAACGGTAGGTACGAGGATTTTCTGGATCTATGGGGTGTTCCCGATGCACCGGTCACTGATGGTACTGTTTTTATCCTATCCGGCATCCTGGACCGTGACGATATTGCTGCAGGCAGTGTGCTTCTATTTTGTAAGGAAAAAAGTACACAGTACCATGCCGCAGGAAGAAACATAAGAACATAAGACAAGCGGCTGCAGAGTGTGGAAGACTCGTGACCGCAAAGCACAGACAGTAAAAGAATTGAGGGATAATATGTTAACTAATTTCAAGAAAAAATATATCGGAGACTGGGATTTCTACCGCAGATATCTGCTGCTTGCAATTCCCATGATCCTGCAGAATGCCATTACAAATCTGGTAAGCTTTTTAGATAATATTATGGTAGGACAGCTGGGTACGGAGCAGATGTCCGGTGTCGCTATCGTGAACCAGCTGATCTTTGTATACAACCTGGCAATCTTCGGAGCCGTATCCGCAGCCAGCATCTTCGGTGCCCAGTATTTTGGCAAGGGCAATCATAAGGGGCATATGTATTCGTTCCGTTTTAAACTATATGCGACCCTGTTTGTGACCGGAGGAGCAATATTACTGTTTCTGACCAAAGGTTCCGCGCTGATCTCCCTGTATCTGACGGATACGGTGGGGAACGGAGCTACGGATGTGGCACTCAAATACGGTCAGGAATATCTGGCGATCATGATGGTAGGTCTGATCCCGTTTGCGGTGAACCAGTCCTATGCTACGAATATCAAAGAGACCGGGCAGACTTTTATTCCCATGTTAGCCAGCTTCGTGGCGGTGGGAACCAACGCGCTGTTAGATTATCTGATGATCTTCGGCATCGGACCTTTTCCCAAGATGGGGGTAGCGGGTGCGGCACTGGCGACGGTGATCGCCCGTTACATTGAGGCATTGATCGTGATCATCTGGGCACACATGCACAGAGCGAAGAACCGCTATCTGGAAGGAGCCTACACCGGCTTCGGCATTCCTTTTGCGGAACTAAAAGCAATTCTCGTCAAGGGCTTCCCCCTGATGATGAATGAAGTAATGTGGGCAGCAGGTATGACCACCGTGACCCAGTGTTATTCCGTCAGAGGACTGGATGTAGTGGCAGGACTGAATATCGCATCCACCATTACGAATCTGTTCAATATTGTATATTTGCAGTTAGGCTCCTGTATCAGCATTGTGGTAGGACAGTATCTGGGCGCCGGCAAGCTGGAAGAGGCGAAGGATGCAGACAATAAGATGATCGTATTCAGTGTCTTCTGCTGTGTGATCATGGCAGCATTGATGTTCGTGGTGGGAGGATTTTTCCCCGGTATTTATAATACTTCGGATGAAATCAAGGGACTGGCTACGCAGTTCATCGCAGTCTCCGCGATCATCATGCCGTTCTGTGCATTCAGCCATGCGTCCTATTTTACCCTGCGCTCCGGCGGTAAGACGGTGGTAACGTTTTTGTTTGATTCCGTATTTACCTGGGTGATCGTGGTACCTGCGGCTTATCTGCTGGCGCACTTTACCGGGCTGGGGATCGTAAGCATCTATTTCCTGGTGCAGGGAACAGAAATGATCAAGGTCATCATCGGCTACTACATGGTGAAGAGCAATGTTTGGGTGGTACAGATGGTATAGGTACGTGCAGATACCGTTTTTTTTCAGCAGACTCTAAAGTAATTGCAAATCTATCCGATAACTATTGTGAAACATCAAAGACATTCGGGAAGGAGGAGTCGATATGCGTATTGAAGCGTATACACAGGTACAGCAGCTGTATCAGTCTCAGAAGGTAAGCAGAACACAGAAGACACAGAACACAGCACACACGGACAGACTGCAGATCAGCAGCCAGGGAAAGGATTTCCAGACCGCTAAGGCAGCAGTGGCAGCCGCACCTGATATCAGGGAAGAGTTAACGGCTCCCATTAAGGCAAGAATCCAAAACGGTACTTATGGAGTGGACAATGCAAGCTTTGCGGAGAAGCTGCTTCAAAAACAGGAAGAAAAGAGGTAGTTCCTTGGCTAGTTTAATGGAAAACCTGATAGATGTACTGGACAGAGAGAGTACGGAGTACGAGGCTCTGCTTCAGTTATCACAACGCAAGACACCGATCATTGCAAGCGGTAATCTTGCAGAATTACAGAAGATCACGGACGAGGAGCAGGAGCTTGTCAGCAGGATCCACAATCTGGACAAACAGAGAGCGGGAGTGACTGCGGACATAGCCGATGTATTGAACAGGGATGTTAATGATTTAAAGCTGTCCAATCTGATCACCATGTTATCCACACGCCCTGCGGAGCAGCAGGCGCTGGCAGATGCACATGACAGATTGCAGGCAGCAGTCCGGGGCCTGAAGCGCGCCAATGAGCAGAACAGTGAACTGTTAAACAGTGCACTGGAGATGGTGGAGTTCGAGATGAATCTCCTCCAGGCGGCGAAGGCGGCACCCGAGACAGCCAATTACAATCGTGGAGCTTACAATGCGGGTGATACCATGGGCGTTATGAATCATGGCTTCGATGCCAAGCAGTAAGAGCAGATCCCGGGGATCCGCACAGATCCCCTGATACAGAGGTGAGAGTTCATGCCATTAATGGGTAGTTTATATATAGGTTCGTCCGGATTACAGACAAGTCAGAATGCGCTGAATACCACAGCGCATAATCTTTCTAATGTGGACACCACCGGCTATACCAGACAACAGGTACAGCAGTCTAACAGAGCGTATGTCACGTTATCTACGGACCCGAAGTCGATTGCCAATAAGCAGACAGGTCTGGGTGTCACTTATTCCCGTGTAAAACAGGTCAGAGATTATTTCCTGGACAAAACATACCGCAAGGAATCCGGACGCAGTATGTTCTATGAAGTGTCCACGGAAGTCATGGAAGAAGTAGAGAGCCAGCTGGGAGAGTTGAACGGCGAGGCTTTTCAGACGACCATGACCGATTTCTGGACTGCAGTACAGGAGCTTTCCAAGGATCCCAGCAGCTCCGTCACGCAGGGACTGATCGTACAGAGAGCATCCGAATTCGTGCAGAGAGCAAGTGCGGTATATGCTGGCTTAAGTTCCTATCAGGACAACCTGAATACACAGATCAGACAGAATGTGGATAAGATCAATAAATACGGCAATCAGCTGCTGACATTAAATGATCAGATCCGTGCCATTGAGAGCGGCGGTATTGAGCATGCCAATGACCTGCGGGATGCGAGAAATCAGATCCTCGATGAACTGGCAGAGCTGACCAATATGAGCTTTTCCGAGGACAGATACGGCAGTGTATCCGTACAGATCGAGGGTGTAGATTTCGTCAAGGACGGAACCTGCTATGAGATCGCCATGAAGATGGACGAAGCTACCGGCTTCGTGACACCGTTCTGGCCCATGAATGCTTCTTATACTACAAGGGATGACGGTACCAGAGTCTATAATATCGACGGTGCGGAAGTGTTTGATCTCTCCATCGAGATCTCATCGGATCTGGGAACTGACATCGGCGGGTTGAAGGCTATGCTTTTGGCCAGAGGTGATCACAGAGCCAACTATACCGACCTGGCAGAGGGAAAATACGACAGCGTATCCCAATCGGTCGTTATGAACATACAGGGTGAATTTGACCAGATGATCCACAATGTGGTGACGAAGATCAATGATATCCTGGCAGAGGCAGCCGGGGTACAGAGCGGAGATTTGGAGCTGGCAGACGGTACGACACTTAAAAATGCTAAATATTGCGCAGTGGATTCCGACGGCTATATGCGCATGGAAGACGGTACTCCGATCCAGTTATTTACCAAGGTGACGACAGACGGCTATCGTAAGGTGACCGGAAAAGACGGCAAGGACTACTGGGTCATGAACGAGGAAAAGGCCGACAGCCCTGAGAGCCTTTATACCATTGGTAATCTGCAAGTCAATTCAGCTCTCATGCAGGAACCCTCCAAGCTGGGATTCCGACTGGCGGACGGTTCGGAGGATAAGAAAACGGCGGATGCACTGAAGGCAGCGTTTACCGAAGAATCCTATACGCTGAATCCCAACGTACAGAAAAAGACTACTTTTGTAGATTATTATACGGATCTGGTATCACAGGTAGCAAACTCCGGATATGTGTTCCGGAGCATTTATGAGAACCAGGTCAACACCGTGGAAGCAACACAGAGTGCCAGGGAGCAGGTGGTCGGTGTCTCCACGGACGAGGAACTGTCCAATATGATCAAGTTCCAGAATGCGTACAACGCATCCAGTCGATATATCAATGTGATCAGCGAGATGCTGGAACATATTATTTCCACATTAGGAGTATAGGAGGCGATATAGAATGCCCTCACAATTTTTTGGATTAAATATTGCATATACAGGACTGCTGGCCAGCAATGCTGCCATGAACACCACGTCCAACAATATCGCCAATGTACAGACGGAAGGCTACAGCAGACAGCAGGTAACCCAGCAGGCATCCAATGCACTGCGGGTATTCCAGACCTACGGCTGTGCCGGCGCCGGTGTAGAGACACTGGCCATCGAGCGCGTCCGCGATGAGTTCTATGACGGAAGATTCTGGGACAACAATGCACAGCTGGGCGAATACGATATGAAGCAGTATTACATGCAGCAGCTGGAGACGTATTTTGATGATGACGGCAAAAGCACCGGCTTCAAGACCATCTTCGATCAGCTGATGGTGACCGGTATGCAGGCTCTGTTAAAAGATCCTAACAGCGCTACCGCCAAGTCCCAGTTCGTAGGATATGCCGGAGCACTGACTGAGTATTTCAACGGCATGGCGGGCAACCTGGAAAAGGTTCAGAAAGACATTAACCAGGAGATCAAGCTGAAGGTAGATGAGATCAACTCCATCGCCGGCGAAGTCGCTACTTTAAATAAACAGATCAATACCATCGAACTGACCGGAGTGAAAGCAAACGAGCTCCGTGACCGCAGAACCCTGCTGATCGATGAATTGTCCAAGATCGTGGACGTGCAAGTCAAAGAGACACCGATCATCGATGCCAACAATGAGAACCGTGAGACCGGTGCCAACAGATACATGGTCAAGATCGCCGGAGGCCAGATGCTGGTAGACGGCAGTGATTACAACGGTCTCGAATGTGTGGCAAGAACCTCCTATGAGAAAGTAAACCAGACCGATATCGACGGTCTCTATGAAGTCTACTGGGCGGACGGGCAGAAGTTCAACCTGTACAATGCATCCATGGGCGGTGATCTGGCAGGACTGATCCAGATGCGTGACGGCAACAACGGCGAGAATTTCACCGGACAGGTGACCGCCACCGGCACGACGACCACGGCAGACGGCAAGACCCATGATACCGTAACCGTAAAAGTAACCAAGGCTTATCTGCAGGATCTGAATAAATGTAATCTGTCGGATCAGGGAGGCATCCTGGATCTGGGCAATCAGGAATTCTACTATGATTCCTGGGAATATACCTGCGAATATGATGCGAACGGCAACGCCACTTACTCCTATACATTTACTTTATCGGACAGTGAGAAGAATCCCCGGGGAATTACCAATGACCGTGTAGGGAAAAAGGCAGAGATCGGTACCAACCTGTCCTATCAGGGCATCCCTTATTACATGAACCAGATGAATGAGTGGATCCGTACCTTCTCTCAGAAATTCAACGATATTCTCACCTCCGGTTACAGCGGAAACGGGGATCCCGGCGTGAAGATGTTCACCGGTAATAAAGCTACCGGCGGTGAGCAGTTCCTGCTGGATGACGCTGCAAAGCGATATGACAAGCAGGAAAAAAAGGCCAGCAAAATGACGGTAAAGGTCAACGATGACAGCTACTATCGTCTGACCGCGAAGAATTTCGACATTCTGGAGGCTATCGAACAGGATCCCGGACTGATGGCGAACCGTAAGGATGCCGCGGACGGCGTGGAACAGAATGACCTGCTGAACGATCTGAAGAATCTTGCCACAGATAAGACGAAGATGAGCTTCCGAGGATGTAATGCTTCCGAATTTTTACAGTGTATTCTGTCGGATGTGGCTTTGAACGCTTCCAGAGCAAATACCTTTTATGCAAGCTTTAAGGATATCTCCGCTACTATCGATAATCAGAGAATCTCCATTTCCGGTGTCGATGAGGATGAAGAAGCGGTGAACCTGGTGAAATACCAGAACGGATACAATCTGGCTTCCAAGATGATCCAGACCCTGACGGAGATCTATGACAGACTGATCCTGGAGACCGGAGTCTAGTATGAAATTGGTATGGAATTCTATAGAGAGAAAGGACAAGGATCAAAATGAGAATTACGAACAAGATCATGCAACGTAATAATCTGTCCAATATCAATACGAACAAAGTATATCAGGATAAGCTGAGCACACAGATGTCCACCCAGAAGAAGGTGAACCGCCCTTCCGATGACCCGGTGGTATCCATCCGTGCCCTGCGTCTGCGCAGTAATGTTACGGAAGTGACCCAGTATTACAGCAAGAATATCCCCGATGCGGAGAGCTGGCTGGACGTGACGGAAGATGCACTGAAGAATCTGACAGAGATCATCACAAGCATGATCAACCAGTCTACGAAAGGCTCCAATGGAGACCTGAAGGCAGAAGACCGCCAGATCATTCTCGAACAGCTGAAAGCCCTTGGAGATGAAGTCTACAGCACCGGCGATGCGGATTATGCCGGTCGTTATGTCTTTACCGGATATCGTACCGATACTTCCTTAAGCTTTGATAAGGAATACAACACGGAATACAATATCACCGAGCAGCTGGGCAACAGCTCCATTACAAAGCTGACCAAGGTAAATACAGGGAAGCTGCTGGACATCACCGCAGCGAATTATAAAGATACGGGCTTTAATAAGATATCAGAACAGGATGTCAAGGCTACGGAGGTATATCGTATCCAGCTGTCTTATGATGACTGTAAAAAGGACGGCAGTCCCTCCATTTCTTTTCAGGAGAAACAGGCGGATGGCAGCTATCAGGAGGTAACATGGCCGGATCAGAATACAGGGCAGCCGGTCATTGATAAAATCTCCTCTACCGCGGATCCTTACAGCAAGGTAGCCGGTAATCCCGATGCTATCGTATATGTACCGGAGACCGGAGAACTGCTCTTAGGCGAGAAGCGCTATAAGACACTGATGGACTGTAAGGATGATCCTGCCACTTCCGGTAAAAATGAGGGTGAGATTCAGGTAACCTATCAGAAGAATCACTGGATGAAGGGAGATCTGCGGCCGGAGCATTACTTCAAGTGTGATGCCACCGTGGATGGCAAGACAATAAAATATAACCAGAAATATACACAGGATGATGAGGACAGGCAGGTGATCGAATATGATGTAGGCTTCAATCAGACCATCCGTGTAAATTCCACTGCAGATGAGTGCTTCCAGCACGGAATCGGCCGTACTGTGGATGACCTGGTACAGGCGATGCAGGACGTACTGGATCTGGAGACTGTGAAGACCAGGCTTGAGGGGCTTAAGGAGAACGCTACCGGCGGCGATGCGGATATCCTGAACAAACAGATGGAAGCCGTGGAGAAGGCACTGACCCTGTCGAAGGATAAATGCCAGAAGCTGTTCGAGAGTAGCATTACCACCTTCCAGGGATATCTCGATGATGCCAACCTGTGCATTACCAACTGCGGTACCAGAAGCAGCAAGCTGGAGCTCATTGAGAACCGTATGAAGAGCCAGAAGACCACCTTTGAGACATTAAAGAGTGAAAACGAAGATATTGATGTGACGGAGACTGCCATTAACTTAAAGAGTGCGGAGATGACCTACGAAGCGGCTCTGATGGCTACCGGTAAAGTCATGCAGACCACGCTTTTGAACTTTATCTAAGAGGACAGTGTAAAATACGGAAGTACCTGAAAGCTTGCAGGTGCGGAAAGGCATAGGTATTCTATGAAGATTCAGACAAAAAATTTTGGGGAAGTAGAGATCGCGGATGACAAGATCATCACTTTTGACAAGGGTATTATCGGATTCCCGGAGCTGAAGCGTTTTACCATGCTGCATGATGAGGAGAAGGGCAGCAGTGCCGGTATCCGTTATCTGCAGTCCATCGAAGAACCCAGCTTTGCCATGCCGGTCATGGATCCTTTGCTGGTCAACCCGGACTATGATCCCGAGGTGGATGATGAGCTGCTCACCGGTGTGGGAACACTCACCCCGGAGAACCTTCTGGTCATGGTGACCGTGACCGTACCCTCCGATCTTACGAAGATGACCGTGAACCTCCAGGGCCCCTTTGTCATTAACGTGGAAGAGCGTAAGGCATGCCAGATCATCCTCGAAGGCAACCAGTATCCCGTAAAGTTCCCCATCTACGATATCCTGAAGTCCGGAAAGGCGGGTGAGTAAGATGCTGGCATTATCCCGTAAAAAAAATGAGGCCATCGTCATCAACAATGACATCGAGATCACTGTCTTAGAGGTCAAGGGTGACCAGGTCAAGATCGGTATCTCCGCTCCCAAGGAAGTGCCCATTTACCGCAAGGAAGTATACATCCAGATCCAGGAGGCTAATAAAGCTTCTGTGGATGCGGACGGTATGGAAGCACTGAAGAACCTGTTTGGGTAGAATAAGAAAATAGAATAAGAAAATAAGTAAAAAAAAGACTCCGGATCATGCAATTCGGAGCCTTTTTGTTAGGCTGTTGAAAAATAAGGGCACATTTGCCTGAACTGTAAATATACGCGTTGCCGGAACTAAAAAAGAACTTGCAAAGAGTATAGGGACATGTTATAGTTACGGTAGTTGAAGAATTCTTTATGACAATTTCTGATAATATCTTTTTGTGTGTATTTCGGGCTTTTCGCCAAAAATTCAAACAAAATGACAAAACAACATAAGCGGGCGAAAAGAGAAATGGCATGAGGATCTGTTTACATTTTTCCTGCTTAGATGAATTTAGTGGGCTTAAGGGAGGATAAATGACAGATAAGAGAGAAAAGAATGACCTTGTTACAAAGAACTTTGAGGCATTTCCTGATGTGGCAGCAGACATTATTAATGCATTGCTGCATAATGGAGAAAATGTTGTGACGAAAGAAAATCTAATGCCTGCGCCGACGGAAAGCATTTATGAGGATAAGACCAAGATGTTGAGGAATCAGTTGGAAGATGTGGCAAAATATGAAATGGCAGATGGACAGATCAGAGCACAATATATGATTGCAAATCAGACAACAATGGATACCAAAATCGTATTGCGCAAGGCAGGTTATACAGGTGCAGGATATCGAGAACAATATGAAGGAAAGGCAACAGGTACCTACCCTATTATAGAAATGATACTTTACTGGGGAAAAGAACACTGGGAAAAAAGAGCGGGAATTCACGAATTATGTTGTGAAAAAATACCGGAAGAACTCCGAAAGTATGTGGATGATATAAAAGTACATATTTGGGAAATGCGTTACCTTCCCAGGAAAGTTCGAGAAAGATTTCATAGTGATATGAGAATCGTGCTGGATTATCTGGCGGAGGGGAATACTTTTCAATCGAATCAGAAAGTTATACACAAAGCAGCTTTGATTAAAATGATTAATGTTTTATCCGGAGAAGATGATTCCATAGCAGAATCGGTTATTTTGGAGGAAATGAATATCCGAGAGGAGGATGAAATTACGGTGTGTGAATTATTTGAGCAATATGTTAGAAAAGGGAGACAAGAAGGAAAACAGGAGGAAAGGCAGAGCAGCATTAAGGCATTGATTCTAACCTGTATGGAGTTAGGAGCTGATTATGGAACCACGGCAGAGAAAGTCAGAGTAAGGTTTCAATTATCAGAGGAAGGTGTTACTGAAAATATGAAATTATACTGGAATTGAGGTGCAATTTTTTGCATCTCCTATTAATTTTTTCTAAGGGTTTACCGATACAATCCATAGAGAGCAAAGGTCGTGCGCCTACGGAAGGCGCTTTTATCACACGGAGGTGACCATTATGACCATAGAACCGATTTCCAGTATCATGACAGTGCAGGCACAGAATACGGCCGCTGCCAAGAATGCAACTACAAAAGTGACCACAGAGGAAAACGCCTCTGAATACAATCCTGCCAATGTAAAGCCAATAGACAAGATTGATCAGACGACAGCAGTCGTTGAGAATGCTCAGGGCAAGGAGCAGAGCAATACCTCTGCCGATCCCAAAGGGGAGCAGCAACAGCATGTGACCAATGAGCAGATCAAGAAAGCGGTAGAGAAGCTGAACAAGAACATGATGTCTCATTCCGAAGCGGTCTTCGGCATTCATGAGGCAACCAACCGCGTAACCATCAAGATCATAGATAAGGATACCAAGAAAGTGATCAAGGAACTTCCTCCCGAGAAGACCCTGGACATGATCGCCAAAGTGTGGGAGTTAGCCGGTATCCTGGTAGATGAGAAGAGATAAGATAGGAGGATACCAATATGGCATCATCAACAATGAGATTATCCGGACTGATCTCCGGTATGGACACAGAGAGCATTATAAAGCAGCTGGTGTCTGCAAAGCAGACCAAAGTAGACGATGCGAAAAAGGCACAGACCAAGCTAGAGTGGAAGACTACGGCATGGAAGGATCTGAACACCAAGCTGAAGAATCTGCAGTCCAAATACGTCAACAATATGCGTTTTACCAGTGCTTATATGAAGAAGACCACATCCGTCTCCGACAGCACCGCAGCCAGCATCATCACCGGTGAGAATGCCATGAACGGCGTGCAGAACCTGAAGATCACACAGCTGGCCAAGACTGCTTACATGACCGGTGGCAAGGCTTCTCTGAGGACTAAAACAGACACAGACGGGGATGATTTCAAGCTCAATGCCCTGACGAAGCTGTCTGACCTGAGCGTGAATAATAACGGTACTGCTTTGGATCTGAGCACCGGTACCAAATTAAATATCAAGAGCGGTGATACCAATGTGGAACTGGAGATCACTGCGGATACTACCATCTCCAACGTACTGACCAAATTAAAAGAAGCCGGACTGAATGCCAACTTTGATGAGACGCAGCAGAGATTCTATATCAGTGCCAAGGATTCCGGAGAGGGCAACGATTTCAGCATTACCGCATCCGATGAGATCGGTAATAACGTACTTAAGAGCCTGGGTCTGGACAGCGCAAGTGCCAACAAGATCGATGCAAAGAATGCGAAGATCACGCTGAATGATACGGAGTATGAGAGCAACACCAATGTATTCTCCATCAATGGACTGACCATCACAGCCATGAAGGAGACCGCTGAGAACGTCGTGGTGACCACGAAGGATGACGTAGACGGCATCTACGATATGATCAAGAGTTTCCTGAAGGATTATAATTCCATCATCAATGAGATGGATAAGCTGTATAATGCGGATTCTGCCAAAGGCTATGAGCCGCTGACCGATGACGAGAAGGATGCTATGTCCGACTCCGAGGTAGAGAAATACGAGCAGAAGATCAAGGATGCACTGTTACGCAGAGACAGCAATCTGTCTACCGTAAGCTCTACTCTGAAGGAGGTAATGTCTTCCGGACTGGAGGTCAACGGCAAGCAGATGTACCTCAGTGATTTCGGTATTGAGACCCTCAGCTACTTTACCGCAGCGGAGAATGAGAAGAATGCCTACCATATCAATGGAGATGCAGATGACTCCAGTACCTCCGGTAATGCAGACAAGCTTAAGAGCATGATCAGCAGTGATCCCGATACGGTCGTAAGCTTTTTCTCCGGACTGTTCAAGAATCTGTATACGAAAATGAGTGATCTGTCCAAATCGGTAGAGGGTTATCGCTCCTACGGTAATTTTTATGATGACAAAAAGATGAAATCGGATTATGATGATTATAAGACGAAGATCTCCGAACTGGAGAAGAAGCTGAACGATTACGAGGATAAATGGTATTCCAAGTTCTCCAAGATGGAGACGGCTCTTGCAAAGCTGCAGAGCAATTCCAGTGCGGTGACCGCCTTATTAGGAGGATCATGATATGGCATTACCCAGTGCGTATGCACAGTATAATAACAGCAAGGTTCTGACCGCATCTCCGGCAGAACTGACGCTTATGCTTTACGACGGAGCCATTAAGTTCTGTAACATCGCAGAGCTTTCCGTAGAGAAAAATGACATTCCCAGAGCGCATGAGAATATCCGCAAGGTGCAGAATATCATCGGATATCTGCATTCCACACTGGATATGAAATACGAAGTTTCCAAGGATTTCGATAATATTTACAGCTATCTGGAGAGACGGCTGGTGGAAGCCAATGTCAAAAAGGATAAGGAGATTCTCGAAGAGATCAACACGCATCTCCATTCGATCCGCGACAACTGGAAAGAAGTCATGAAGGCCGGTGCCAAGAAAGGAAATGACTGATGGAGAATCAGCTGACCATTTTATCGGAAAGTCTGGATAAGAAGCTGGAAGTACTGCAGAAGATCCGGGAATATAATAAGCGTCAGGAAGAAATCTTTTCTGCGGAAAAAGTGGACATGAGCCTGTTCGATGATGCCGTGGAGGAGAAACAGCGCCTGATCGATGAGGTCGTCCGCCTGGATGAAGGCTTCGAGATCCTGTATGAGAAGCTGGCGAAGGAGTTGGAGGGCAACAGACAGCGCTATGCAGCACAGATCCGGGAACTCCAGGCCAAGGTTGCCAAGGTGACGGAACTTGGCGTGTCCGTACAGGCACAGGAAGCCCGGAACAAGAAACTGGTCGAGAACTATTTCGCCAGGGAACGTGCCGGAATCGGCCAGAGACGTAAAAATGCCAAAAGCGCGTTTGACTACTACAAGAGCATGAGCGGCGCCGGATACGTACCGCCTCAGATGTACGATAATAAACAATAAATACAACAGACGAAGGGAAGCAGATCACTGCTTCTCTTTTTTATGACAGAATCAATGTGAAAGAATAAAAATGTGAGCCGGCTAAAATATAATCAAAGTATAGATTAGCCGAAAAATGCTTGATATTTTAAAAAAATCCGGCTAAAATATAATCATAAAAAAGATTAGCCGAAAGAGGGGCTTTTATGAATTATATCAAAAGAAATCTGGAGAATGTAGTAAGACAGGTAACCAGGGAATATCCGGTACTCCTGGTAACGGGACCTAGACAGGTAGGAAAGACGACAATGCTCCAAAAACTGATGGAGGGAACGGAGCGGGGATATGTAACACTGGATGATTTGAACGAAAGAAATATTGCAAAGACCGATCCGGAACTGTTTCTGCAACTGCATAAACCACCTGTATTGATTGATGAGGTTCAATATGCACCGGAACTGTTTACTTATATCAAGATATATGTAGATAAAAACCATGAGCCGGGAGCATTTTGGCTTACGGGATCACAGGTGTTCAAATTGATGCAGGGAGTACAGGAGTCACTGGCAGGAAGAGTGGCAGTACTTTCGCTTACATCCCTGTCACAGGCAGAGATATCCGGCGGGACGATGAAACCGTTTACGGTAGATCTGGAGGATTTAAGCGAGAGGCAGAAAGAGAGAGAGCAAGCTGATACAAGAGAGATCTTTGAGCGGATTTATCAAGGCTCCATGCCGGCGATCGTAAGCGGTATTAACAGTAACAGTCAGCTTTTTTACAGCAGTTATCTGTCTACTTATATTGAGCGGGATGTAAGAGAATTATCGGATGCCATAGATTCGCTTAAGTTCCTCCGGTTTATTACTGCGGTGGCAGCAAGATGTGGGCAGATGGTTAACGCAGCAGAGATTGCCAGAGATGCAGATATCAATCAGACGCAGGCGAAGGATTGGCTGACAATTCTGGAAACGCTGGGAATTATTTTTTATCTTCATCCGTATTCTAATAATTTGTTGAAGCGCCTTGTGAAAACGCCAAAACTGTATTTCTACGATACGGGTCTGGTGTGTTACCTGACGAAATGGAGCAGTGCGGAAACGTTAGAATGCGGTGCTATGAACGGGGCTATTTTGGAAAATTACGTGGTCGCGGAAATTCGGAAAACCTACCTGAATTGTGGAAAAGAGCCGTATTTGTACTATTATCGTGATAAAGATGCCAGGGAGATTGATATTGTCCTGGAACATGATGGAATATTGAATCCGATTGAGATTAAGAAAACTGCAAATCCCGGAACAGAGCTGGTAAAGGTATTTGAATTACTCGACAAGGCATCAACGCCTCGTGCGAAGGGCGCAGTTATCTGCATGAAACCGGGACTTAGTGCGATTGACAGAGACAATTATATCGTACCGGTCTGGATGATCTAAAATACAGTCCCTGCCTGAATATCAGACAGGTATCTGTAATTTCAAAAATGTTTTTGCGTATACGTCTTTATCCCTAAGTAAGAAAATAAAAAAGCTCAAATGACATAGTGAATTCCGGTTTGCCGAAGTAAATCTCTAGTCGATCCCTGCCCGCATGTCGGACGGGGATTTTTCTGTGTGAAAACTCCTTAAAAACAGATGATTTTTCCAAAAATATAGCGTAAAATAGACCTTAAGCAAGGAAAAAAGGGCATAGTAAATCGCAAGTGGGATTTTCCTGTTTTTTCGCCTTAGTAAATTCCACCCGTGTAAGTAGGTATATATAGCTGTGTCCCGGTTTGTCATGTCAGTTAAAAGAATTCATCTCTGGAGAGAAAGCAGTGGCGCTGTTCATCCCAGAGAAGCTCTGTGTCAGAGCCTTTCCAGTAGTCCCACGGACCGCTGGAATAGCCAAATCTGATGCGGAAAGCCTGCAGGTAGTTCAGGGGCATTCCGTCAGAATCCATGTAGTTCCATGGGTTCGATTCGATTTCATTGCCTTTAAGAACCCACTTTCGGAGACATCGTCGTTCTCTCAGTGTCATGGGAACGGCTTCTTCCATCTCCTGTAAGGCTGCTAAATTAACCTGGTAATCAATGGAATCCTTATCTGCTCTCATGGCCGTCCTCCTTGTGAAAAATGGATCGATTGAGTGTCACGTCCTGGGGAGGAACTTTGTGGCACCCAAGAAGATCCAGAATTTCCTGCCCATACAGAAAAGAAAACACATCATAAGGGCATTTATTTCCCAGACTTTCCCGGCTGTAAGAGTTGATATGATCCATCATGAGACAGATATCCTCCTGCGAATAGGGAGCAAAGTCAGTTCCTTTCGGAAGAAAACAGCGTATAAATTCATGGTTGCGTTCCGCAGAGCCTTTCTGGTAGGGAGAGCTTGGATCACAATAAAAAATGCGGGTGCGCAGATTTCCCTGCCGGTCGTATTCGATTGCTCTCGGATTTGAAAATTCAGTACCGTTATCCGCAAGACAGACTTTAAACAGGGAACAGAAACGGTCTGGACGCAGTTCAAAGTAAAGACGTTCAAAGATATCGATCACGGACTGGGAGTCGTTGTGATCACGGAGAAAAGCAAGCATAAGTTCTGCTTTCACGAAGTGAATGGTAAGAAGAACCTTGCTGCCCTTTTTCCCTTCCACAGAATCCAGCTGGGTGATTGTGAGATCAGGATATTCCAGAAGATATCCCTTAAAGTCCTCGTAAGTGCGTCCGATGCGGCAGGCCTTGTCGACTTTCAGGTGACGCTCTACTCTGCGTGCACTGTAGCGTACTTTTCTGGGGAGATCGATATTCATGGCTGAAATAATGCGGGCATCGATCAGCCGGTAAATGGTCCTTTCGCTTACCGTAAGAGAATCTGCATTGGTTGCACAGATGTGATGTGGAGACTGTTTTTGACGGATCAGAGGAGAAATGAATTCATCAAGATAACGGATCTCATCCTCGGAATAGGAAAGACCGGTCCGGGATTCCGAAAGAACATCCCGATATTCCCGGTGGGCAAAGTCAGCGTTATAGACCCGCTTTTCCAGGCTGCATTCGGAGCGTTTTCCGCAGCCGTTGCAGACATAGGGCGGTTTCAGAAGACGTTTACAGGTTTCTTTTTCGAAATCCTTGCAGAAAGCATTGCACATGGAACAGCGTCTGCATAAAGAGTACCGTCTGACAGCGTGACATTCAGTACAGATATGGGATTTCTGACAGGAAATACGTTTTGAACAGCTGTTGTAAGAACGCCGGTAAGCGCCTGTTTTCTTATACTGAAGATGATTGCGGACCTCCTTTGAAATAGTGGTTGGATCTTTTTCCAGTTGAGTAGCAATCGAGGAAAAGGATCCTTTGTTATCGAGCATCAGCTGAATTTTACATCTGTCATCCAGACTCAAGTGTTTATTTTTACTCATAAGAACACCTCCCGAAAAAGAACCGGGACACAGCAGATAAACTATAGCATGAAATAAGACAGAGATGTAAAAATTTGCAAGAGTAACTTCCATTTGAGAATTTGCCAAAGTAACTTCAGCTTTGGGGATGGAACGGCCGGAATTTACTTTGGCAATTGAGTAGAAAATAAAAAAGTCAACATTTTTTGTAAAAGGGGTTAAGTTTCCGAAATCCTCTCCGATATACTTATCAAGTAAAGCAAATAAAACAATTGCTTACCTAACCATTCTTCTGAATCTAAGGTTTCGCACGCCGGAGAAACGGAAGACAATGGCGATGAAAGTGACAGGATGTGCGAACTTGGAGCTGACATTGCCAAAGCAAATAACGGAGCGCAGGGAAGCGCTCGTCAATTCAAGGAGGAATATATTATGGTAGTACAACACAATCTTACAGCTATGAACTCTAACAGAATGTTAGGTCTGACCACTGCTTCTCAGGCAAAGTCTACTGAGAAACTCTCTTCCGGATACAAGATCAACAGAGCAGCAGATGATGCAGCTGGCCTTTCCATCAGCGAGAAAATGAGAAAGCAGATCAGAGGACTGACACAGGCTTCCAGCAACGCACAGGACGGTATTTCCGCAGTGCAGACCGCTGAAGGTGCTCTGACAGAAGTTCATGATATGCTGCAGAGAATGAATGAACTGGCTGTAAAGTCTGCTAACGGAACCAACTCTGAAGATGACAGAAATTATATTCAGGATGAAATCGATCAGTTGGTAACCGAGATTGACCGTGTCGCTGAGACAACCAAGTTCAATGAGACTTATCTGTTAAAGGGTGACAACACCAAGACTTCTAGCGTATACAGCTACAGCGGAACCCAGACTATGCTTACTGATAAGGATGGAAATGAGCTTACTACCAGTCTTAAGGATGTATGTGGTAATGACTTATCCACATCCGCTGCAAAGAGTATGATTGAAAAAGGCGAGAAAGTATACAAAACCGCTGGTACACATACCGCCGCTGTTGCTGGAACCGATTTGGAAGATAAGGCAAAGTTAAACAAATCTTTGTATGACGCAAATGGTCATGAAGTTTACAAAGCAGGAGATATTTTAGCAACCGACACTGATGTGACTTCATATTACACAGATGCAGAGGCAAAGACAAAGGCAACAGGTACTGCAGCAGATAACGGAGATACTGTTAAAGTTGCAAAGAATGAATTGAAAAATGCGGATGGTACAGTAGCATTTAAGGTGGGTGCAGAATTAACAACAGACCAAGTAACAAATATTGGAAAATATTATAGTACAGCTACTTTAGGCACCGAAGCAGTAGAAGGAACCGACTTCAAGATTACTGAGCCGAATCTGTATGACAAGGATGGCAATGCAATCGCAGCTAATGGTCTGGAGAGCTATTTCGAGACAGACGATGATGGAAAGGTAACCTACAAGGGTGGTCTGTATGATTCCAACGGTAATGCAGTTGGTACTAAGGGCAATACCTTACAGGAAGACGATAAGCTGAGTAAATTCATCAGCAAATCTGAGACAGGTAAGGGCGCACTCAGCCTGAATCTGCACGTTGGCGCTGATGCGACCAGCAACAACCAGATTGGTCTGGAGATCGAAGCTATGGATGCAACCACTCTTGGAATCAAGGGTATCAAGGTAGACGGTGCAGATGATACAAATTCTCTGAGCGCTATCGACACCATCAAGGCTGCTATTCAGAAGGTTTCCACTCAGCGTTCCGCACTTGGTGCTGTTCAGAACCGCCTGGAGCACACCATCAACAACCTGGACAACGTAGTTGAGAATACCACCAGCGCAGAAAGCCAGATCCGTGATACCGATATGGCTACTGAGATGGTTAAGTACTCCAACAACAACATCCTGGCTCAGGCAGGTCAGGCTATGTTGGCTCAGTCTAACCAGTCCAACCAGGGCGTACTGTCTCTGTTACAGTAATCTCTGTAAAAGGTTCATAACTAACGTAATACAAGAGAAGCCGGTGCTGATGCACCGGCTTCTTTTATTGCTAAATCCTCCAAATTATTTTTATAGGAATCTCATAGCATAAGCGTATTTTTTTATTTTGTCATTATGCCATGTTGACAAGCAGAGAGTAGTTTGCTATCCTTTGTTCATAAGCAGATTTTTTCTATTTCAAAATTTCTATATCAATGTAAACTGATGTCTGTGACTTCAGAAGAATTCCAGCTTAATTACCCAATGACAATAACAGAAACAGGAGAGGGATAAGAATGTTTCATTGACAATATGGCATATATAACATATACTAAAGGAGAAGAGAGAATGACATTTGAAGTAATTGCATATGAGGATGTTAATGGAAAAATACCTGTGCAGTCCTAAAACAATTAACTCCTAAAATGAGAGCAAAGATGTATGGTATGTTGGAGATACAAACAGCCAAGAAGCGGAGAATAGATTTTATAGAAAGGATGGCAGAGAATGAAAACCTTAAATGAAATGCTTTCTGAGGAAATGAAGAATGACGAATTCCGAAAAGAGTATGAGGCAATTCAGCCGGAACTTGATGTGATAAGAGCTATGGTAGATGCAAGAAATTCAATAAACATGACGCAAAAAGAACTGTCGGAACGCACCGGAATCAGCCAGGCGGATATTAGTAAAATTGAAAATGGGACAAGAAATCCTTCCTTAAATTTGCTTAAGAGATTAGCTGAAGGCATGGGGATGACACTTAAGATAGAATTTGTGCCCCAATATAGTGCAATATGCAACACAAATACCTTCGGGAAGTCGAAAGTTTTTGTTGAAACTGCTAAATGGTAAGTGGTAGAATTAATTTAGTGTTTTTTGTCTTATTGGGAGGGGCAATTGATTTGTTACGATAAATTATGGTTAATGATGAAACAAATTATGCCAATAATTGAAAGTAATGATTTTTCAGATTATGAATCCAATGTAACTGACACGGAAATACTGAAAGAGCTTTCGTATTATCGGATTAAACGAGAGGATGCTGAGAAAGAGATGGGGAAGTCCTAAATTATGAAAGTGGTGAAGTAAATGGAATTGGAGCTTAGCATAGAAGACTTATTAAATAAGCGAAGAGTGGAATCTGATAGGATCGAATTTAAAGCATCGTGGAATCCGGATGATATTTATCATAGCATTTGTGCATTTGCCAATGATTTTGACAATGTTGGTGGCGGATATGTTTTGATTGGTGTCGAGGAGAAGAACGGTGTTGCAGTTCGCCCGGTAAAGGGTTTGGAAGAATATGAGTTGGATACCATACAAAAGGAACTTTTGGGTTATAATAATACAATGATTCCGGTATATTTTCCACGTGTGATTATTGAACAAGTTGATGGGAAAAATGTTGTTGTATTGTGGGTGACACCTGGAGTGCAAAGACCGTATAAGGCACCAGAGCATGTTACGGCTAAGAAGGATAAAAAGTATTATTACTATATACGGTATGCGACAAGCTCGGTTCGTGCAAATGCGGAGCAGGAACGAGAATTAATTAATATGACAAACTACGCACCGTTTGACACGAGGCCTAATTTTGAGGCTACAGAGTCAGACATATCGGTTGCGTTGCTAACGGACCATCTCAATACAACCAAAAGCAAGCTGGCAAAGCAGATTGGAAAACGTGGTGTTATGGAAGTGCTTGGAGACATGCAACTTCTTGTAGGACCACCGGAGCAGCTATGTATATCTAATGCGGCACTGATGATGTTTTGTGAGCATTTGGACAAATTCTTTCCATATACACAGGTTGAAATTACAAAATTTCCGGAAGGTAGCATTAAAAATCCAAATAATTTTATTGAAGTGCCGGTTATCAAAGGCTCTGTGCCGACAATGATTAAAAGAACTATGGAAAAGCTACAGGACATGGTGATTGAGGAAAAGGTCACGAAAGTAGATTATCAGATGGAAGCCATTCGCCGGTACAGCTATCCGTATCAGGCGTTAGAGGAAGCTGTGGTCAATGCTTTTTATCATCGTGATTATCAATCCTATCAGGCAATAATCATAGAGATTGAACCAGATTGTGTTCGGATTATTAGTTATCCAGGTATTGACCGTTCAATCTCGCAAAAGACAATTGCTGAGGGAGAACGATTCAAATCTCGATATTATAGAAACAAACGATTGGGAGAATTTTTGAAGGAGTTAGATTTGACAGAAGGAAAATCTACAGGAATTCCTACTATACAAGAGGAACTTAGAGATAATGGTTCTCCTAAAGCGACATTTGAAACGGATGATGAAAGAAGAGCAGTTACTGTTGAGATACCTATTCATCCGGATTTCTTAATGGAACAAGGTGAGCCCCAAAATGAACCCCAAAATGAACCTCAAAATGAACCCCAAAATGCGAACTCAGTGGAGGATGCTATTTTGCAGTTGATACGAATGAATAAGTATGTAACACGAGAGGAAATGGCGAGTCAGATAGAGGTTTCACTCAGTACGGTTAAACGTTCAATAAATAAATTGAAGACTAGTGGAATAATCGAATATGAAGGCCCGAGTAAAGGCGGATATTGGATTATAAAGTGAGCAGGAAAATAAGGATACTTTAGTGGGATAGAGAAAAAGAGAAGTAATTTTCCCTTGCATCTCCACCACAAATAGTATAAAATAAACCCAGTGTTGCAAACAAAATATTACAATAAAACGCACAATGGGGTGCATGCCGGGAGGCATGCGCCCTTTTTTGTGTATACGATGAGCCAGGTACAGATTTGTGCCTGCGCAATAGTTGCGATTGTTACACTATCTTGTAAACCGTGTACCCGAGTCCTTATGCCGCAGGATTGATATCCGCTGTCGGCATCTTCGTAGGTTCCGCAGTTTTCCCATCCGTTTCCGAAGAAGTGACCGTTGCATTCTCGGGGGAAGCCGTCGGCGCAGTAGTTGCCGTTGGAGTAGTGGAAGCCTCTGGTGTAGCCTTGGGCTTTGCCTTTTCCAGCGATGCCTTTACCGCTTCCAGCAGCACCAGGGAAGTATACCTGGTCTCGGCGGAATAGGTCACCTGGCTCGGATCCTGCATTTCACAGAGCTGGTCGTTTAAGGATTCCATGGCAGGCTCTAACAGTGGATACATGGTAGTAAGTGTTTCGCTCGGATCGGCGAGGCTTACGGATGTAATGGCGTGGTCATTTACGATGACTTCCACGTTTGCAGTCTCACTGCCGAGGATCAGCTCCGTGGTATAGATCCCAGGGATATATGTATTGTCAGTACCGACAGACCCGGAGACGTTATCCAGAACAGCACCGGCATTGTCAACAGCACCGGTGTCTGCACTAGCTCCCGTGGAGACATCCTCCGCATCAGAGAACTGTGACGAACGTCCGAGATCTGCCACATTGTCCGGCATTTCAGTAGCAGCAGTACCGTCAGGGGAATCCGGTGTCCCATAGGAGGCATCTGTATCCTTGCCCGGTAACAATAACATTAACAGTAATATGACGAACAACACCCCCAGCGCGGCGAAGATTCCGGTATAGAGCAGTTCTTTTCTGCGAAGTACGACGATCTTTGTATTTGCACTCATTCTTGGGTCTCCTTGGAATGATGGGATGATCTTTATAAATAGTATGCGCAGGAGCTCCCACATAGTACCGCAAAAGAGGAGAACTTCGCATTGACAAGACAAAACAGGCATTGCTATATTTAGTGTAAGTATTTTTTTCACGGATGCGTCCGCCCCGTGGAAAAGGAGCAGACAGGCGGCGCAGAAACGAGGGTAACGATGAACAATTATACCAAGGAAGATATCATCCGTCTTGTGGAAGAAGAGGATGTGGAATTCATCCGTCTGCAGTTCACGGATCTGTTTGGCAATCTGAAAAATATTGCGGTGACAGCCAGCCAGTTAGACCGGGTGTTGAGCAATAAATGTATGTTTGACGGTTCGGCGATCGATGGATTTGCCAGGATCGAGGAATCCGACATGTATCTGTACCCGGATCTGTCCACGTTAGAGATCTTCCCCTGGAGGCCCCAGCAGGGCAAGGTGGCTCGTATGATCTGCGATGTCTATCGCCCAAGCGGCCAGCCTTTCGAGGGAGATCCCCGTTATGTGCTGAAGCGTGCGGTGCAGCAGGCAGAGGACATGGGATATACTTTTGAGGTAGGTCCCGAGTGTGAATTTTTCCTGTTCAACACGGATGAAAATACCATGCCGACTACCAACACCCATGAGCAGGCAGGCTATTTTGACATCGGACCGTTAGATTTCGGTGAGAATGCCCGCCGTGACATCGTAATGAACCTGGAGGACATGGGATTTGTCATCGAGGCATCCCATCATGAGATGGCTCCGGCGCAGCATGAGATCGATTTCAGATACGATGAGGCGTTGCATACTGCGGACAATATCATGACCTTCAAGATGGCGGTGCGCACCATCGCAAGACGCCACGGTCTGCACGCTACTTTTATGCCGAAGCCCAAGTTCGGCGTCAACGGTTCCGGCATGCATATCAATATGTCTCTGCAAAAGGACGGGAAAAATATATTCCAGGATGCTTCCGACCCTAACGGTCTGAGTAAGGAAGCTTATTATTTCATTGGCGGTATTATGAAGCATATCAAAGGAATGGCAGCCATCACGAATCCGCTGGTAAATTCCTATAAGCGCCTGGTGCCCGGTTTCGAGGCGCCGGTTTATATCGCATGGAGCACGACGAACCGCAGCCCCCTGATCCGTATTCCGGCTACCGCAGACGGAGAGGGTACCCGTATCGAGCTGCGCAGTCCCGATTCCGCAGCGAACCCTTATCTGACGCTTGCAGTCTGCTTAAGCGCCGGCTTACAGGGCATCCGGGAGAAGACCCTGCCCCCCGAGAGTATCAATGCGAACATTTTTGCACTGACTGCCAAAGAGCGGAAGGAGCTTCACATCGACCAGCTGCCGGGTACTTTGTTAGAGGCAGTGGAAGAACTGGAGAAGGATACCTTTATCCAGGATGTCTTAGGCGAACATATTGCCGGAAAATATATCGATGCCAAGCGCAAGGAATGGCATGAGTACCGCTCCCAGGTATCCGAATGGGAGATTCAGGAGTATCTGTATAAGTATTGATAAAATCCTTTCTTTTGTAATGATAGAGTAATAAACACAGAAGAAAGGAGGTGGGCGAATGACGAACATTATTGTCGTGCTGCCGAAGCTGGAGGAAGCCAAGGGCGTCAAGAATATCCTGGTACGCAGTGGCTTCCAGGTCACGGGTATCTGTACTACGGGCACCCAGGCGATCAGCCAGGTGGACGGACTGAATGACGGAATCGTGATCTGCAGTTATAAGCTGGCGGATATGATATATACAGAACTTCATGATGATCTGCCGGAGGGCTTCGAGATGCTTCTGATGGCATCCCAGAATCTGATCAGCGAATGCTACGGCAACGGCATCGTATGTCTCTCCATGCCGTTAAAGGTTCAGGACCTGATCAATACCGTGAACCTGATGGTGGAAGGCGTGGAGCGCCGCAGAAGAAAACGGCGCATGCAGCCGAAGGTGCGCAATGCGGTGGATGAAAAAGCGATCAAAGATGCCAAAGAGCTTTTGATGGCAAGAAATCATATGACGGAAGAAGAAGCCCACCGGTATCTTCAGAAGACCAGTATGGACAGTGGGACGAATCTGGTGGAGACGGCACAGATGGTGCTGTCCATGATGACAGAGTAAATAGGGCGGCACGGAAAGAGCGATAGTATTCCGGACGACACAGGCAATGAATGTGAAAGAGAACAACAGGAGGAACAGCAATACATGAAATTTACAAAAATGCAGGGCTGTGGCAATGATTATGTATATGTAAATGGCTTTACGGAGAAGCTTTCCTTGGAGGAAAAGCCTGAGATCGTAAGAAAGTTAAGCGACAGACATTTCGGCATCGGCGGCGATGGCGTGATCTTCATCAATCCGGCAGAGGAAGCGGATTTCGAGATGGAGATGTACAATGCGGACGGCAGCCGCTCGGAAATGTGCGGCAACGGTATCCGCTGCGTGGCAAAATACGTCTACGATAAGGGACTGACGGACCAGGAAGATATTACCATCGTCAGTGCCGGTAAAATAAAATATTTAAAGCTCACGGTGGAGGGTAGGACCGCCACGGACAGAGGGTATGTAACTATGGTACAGGTGAACATGGGACAGCCGGTTCTGGAACCTGTGGAGGTACCGGTGATAGCGGAAGCGACACAGCAGACCCCGGTGGGGCCTGCCGTAGTGGATGCACCGATCACGGTGGACGGTGAAGAATACCGTATGACCTGTGTCTCCATGGGCAATCCCCATGCCATTGTATTTATGAACGGGGTAAAGGATCTCGACATTGAGAAGATCGGTCCGAAGTTCGAGCACCATTCCTGTTTCCCCAACCGGACGAACACCGAATTCGTAGAGATCCTGGATCGGAAAAATGTATTCATGCGCGTCTGGGAGAGAGGCACCGGGGAGACCCTTGCCTGTGGTACCGGATGCTGCGCTACGGCGGTGGCGTGCGTGCTAAATGGTTTGACGGACGAGGAAATAACTGTTAAACTATTAGGCGGTGAACTGCACATCAAATGGGACCGTGTGGCGAATCTGGTCTATATGACCGGACCTGCGAAGATCGTATTTGAGGGTGAAGTTGATCCGTACTCCATCTGATAGAATAAACTCCTCCATAGCAACACAGATTGACTGCTTGCAGGCAAAGATGTGTTGCTATGAGAGGAGTAAACGAACATAAGTAAGTAGGGCGATCAGCCCGGATTACGAATGTTCGTTGCAATTTTGAGAGCACGTAGTGCGGAAAAATTGCTTATTTAAGCCAGCAAGGTGACAGCAATATTGCACCAAGGATCATAGAGAGGAGAACGTACTATGTTTAAAGTAAACGACAACTATTTAAAACTTCCCGGAAGCTATTTATTTTCCACCATCGGTAAAAAGGTAAACGCGTATTCCGCAGCACACCCGGACAAAAAGATCATCCGTCTGGGAATCGGAGATGTGACACAGCCTTTGGCACCTGCTATCATTGATGCGCTGCACGGTGCGGTGGACGAGATGGGAAAAGCGGAGACTTTTCATGGTTACGCTCCTGACCTTGGCTATGAGTTCCTGCGCAATGCTATCGCAGAAAATGATTATAAGGCAAGAGGCTGCGATATCGCGCCGGACGAGATCTTTGTATCCGACGGAGCAAAATGCGACTGCGGCAATATTCAGGAGATTTTCAGCCTGGACAATAAGATCGCGGTATGTGATCCTGTTTACCCTGTATATGTGGATTCTAATGTCATGGCAGGCAGAACCGGCACTTACGATCCGAAGTCCGAGACCTGGAGTGATGTGATCTATATGCCCTGTCTGGCAGAGAACGGTTTCGCACCCGAACTGCCGAAGAAGACCCCGGATCTGATCTATTTATGCTTCCCCAACAACCCTACCGGTGCCACGATCACCAAGGCACAGCTGCAGGAATGGGTGGACTATGCGAATAAGGTAGGCGCTGTCATCCTTTACGATGCAGCCTACGAAGCATATATTTCCGAGCCGGATGTGCCTCACAGCATCTATGAATGTGAAGGAGCCAGAACCTGTGCCATCGAGTTCCGTTCCTTCTCCAAAAATGCCGGCTTTACCGGAGTGCGTCTGGGCTTTACCGTGATCCCCAAGGATTTAAAGAGTGGGGATGTCAGCCTTCATGCACTGTGGGCGAGAAGACACGGCACCAAATACAACGGAGCACCCTATATCGTACAGCGTGCCGGTGAGGCAGTATACTCTGCGGCAGGTAAGGCACAGCTGAAGGAACAGGTCGCTTATTACATGAACAACGCACACTATATCCTTGCGGGCTTAAAAGAAGCAGGATTTACCGTATCCGGCGGTGTGAACGCTCCCTATATCTGGCTGAAAGCGCCGAACGGCATGACCAGCTGGGAGTTCTTCGACTATCTGTTAGAGAACGTCAACGTGGTAGGTACCCCCGGATCCGGATTCGGACCAAGCGGTGAGCATTACTTCCGCCTGACGGCTTTCGGAAGCTACGAGAACACTGTCGAGGCAGTGGACCGTCTGAAGAGGATCCGGCTGTAGGAGAAAAATATGCAGGAAAAGCAGAAAAAAATAATTCGTCGGAGCAGTCTGGTACTGATCCTGTTTACGACAGTTATGATCTGGTATGTCAATTATCTGACGGATTTTATGATGGATGATGAATGGTATTCCACATTATTGTACGCGGATACTCCGATACAGAACATCCGTGACATTATCCATGCACAGATCTGGCACTATTTTAACTGGGGCGGAAGAAGCATGGCACATGGGCTGCTGCAGCTCATACTGTTGTGCGGGGAGCACTGGGCGGATATTTTTAATACCGGTATGACGCTGCTTCTTTCATGGCTGATCTGTGAGGTGTCCGGAAGACGCGGATTCCCTTACTTTTTTGCGGCAATGAGTATGTTACTGGGACTCAATGCCAACTGGAGAATGAGTATGGTCTGGGAGTCCGGGGCGGTGAATTATCTGTATATGGCAGGATTTTTGCTGGCATTTTTATATTGTTATCTGCGCTACGAAGACCGCGGGGAGAGGAAGCTTGCGGGAATCACTCTGTGGATCCTGCCGTTAGGACTGATCGCCGGATGGAGCAATGAAAATATGGGACCGGCGGTATGGATCCTGAGTCTCCTGGTGATGATCTTAAGACGTAAGGATCATAAAAGGATACCGTTATGGATGTATCTTGGAAATATCAGTTGTCTGGCGGGAAGTGTTCTGATGATCGTTGCACCGGGCAATTTTGTCCGCAGTGAGGAGACATCGGAGGATGCTCGCGGATTGTTATGGAATTTATTTCTGCGCTTCTACAGCGAGGCGAAGGGAGCCTTTGAGTATCTGTTCCCTGCACTCCTGCTTACGGTGGTACTGCTTGTGATCTGCGTGGGAATTTTAAAAGAAAAAATCGGAAAAGAGAACCTGCTGTTGTTGGCAGGGGCATTGTTATCCTGGGGAGCCATGGCTCTGTCACCGCATTATCCCGACCGTGCGTCCTTCGGAACCATGGTATTACTCATCTGTGTGATCCTGTCCCTGACGGGCAGGGCGGTGGACAGACAGAAGGAAAATGCATGGATGTATTATGGCTGCGGAGTGTTCATATGGCTTCGGGGAATGTATTTTTTCATGGAATTTATAGGACTTATGAAGGGTTGGATCACGTAGAGAGGATCCGGGGGACCTCACGGGCGGCAGAAGCCGTCTGTGGGGTCCTTTTTTACGCGAGCAACGAGCCAAAGTCCGTGCTTGCACGAGACCTTGGCGACTGCCGCGATAACTTGAGAAACTCGCGAAGCGTGTTTCTCATAGTTTTCTGGCATACCGGCTCCGGTACTGGCGCGGCGTCATGCCGGTCTTTTTACGGAAGATCTGCGAGAAATAGGACTGCGAAGAAAACCCGACACTGGTGGCTACCTGTGCTACCGACAGATTGGAGGATACCAGGAGCTCCTTGCAGGCTTCCAGCCTCCGGTCTGTCAGGTAATTGATCGGAGACTGCCCGACACATTCGGTAAAGGAGTGTGCCAGATAGAATTTGTTGATATGTGTGATCTCCGCCAGGGAATCTAAGGTAATGTTCTGAGAATAGTTGGAGTCGATATAGCGCTTCGCCAGAGCACATTCCTTGGATAATTGGAAGGAGGAGTCGGAGATGACGGACAGGTTCTGCTTCCGGGAAATATATACCAGGAGCACCTGGAGCAGCCCGTGACATACCTGTTCAAAGCCGGGGAGCTTGTCACGGAATTCCTGCATCATCAGCTGGGCAAAGTTGATGAACTGCTTTTTGTCGGCGCCGTAGCTGTAGAAGCTGTAACCCTTCGGGTTGTCCTGCCCTGCACCGGAAAAAGAAAATGCGAGCCCTTCCACACCGAATACGATATATTCCATGGGATCGTTGGGAAGTGTTTTCTCCGTGTGTTCTACATAAGGGTTGATGATGACCAGATCGTCCGTCTTCACAGGCACCTTTTCATTCTCTATATAGAAGGCTCCCTCACCATGCAGGACATAGAACAGCTCTGAAAAGTGATGGGTATGCGGAAGGGATTGCCAGTCTCCTTCGTATTTGGAGATGGAGATGTAACGCAGTTGGAAATGTTCCGGAGAACTGTTTGCGTTTGCAGAATCAATATTGATAAATTCATTACTCATAACCAGACACCTTCTTTATCTTGTTTTATTGTGCACTTTTTCGAATTTGCAATGTTTTTTATAATGAATATATAAAAAGAACAATATTTTACAAAAACGTTCGTAAAAAAGACGAAAAAATAAAAATGCATACGATCGTGATAAGCATATTATACATAATCATTTAAAAAAATCCACTATTTTAGTAACAAAATAGCAATAAACATAACAAAACAAGCAACAAAGAAATTGATATCAGGTCAGGAAGCCGATATACTTTAGTCATCAGCTGCAAGATAGTACAAAAGCGATGGGGAGGAAATCATGCGATGACAGGAAGACTGACACTGCCAACAGATGCAGACATCATTGACGAAACAATACGGTTAAAAAATCTTCTGGGCGCAGATGCTTTGAGAGACTGTGACGGAACCGAGATGCCACAAGCGCTTTTGTCAGAGCCGGTGAAGAAATATGCGACTTATTATACCACGAGAAAGGATAATGCGTGGGCGATGAAGCATCCGGAGGAGATCCAGCAGGAATACCTGATCAGCAACCGCATCACCGCCAGAAGGGAAACACTCCGCATCCGTCTGATGGAAGGCTTCCATACGGAGCAGCTTAAGGTCAACACGCTGGATGATCCGAAGCGCTGGTGGGAAGTGATCGACAGAACGACCGGTGAAGTGGTGCCGACGGATGCATGGGAATTTGATGAGGCGTCCGGCGAAGTGGAGATCCATACGATTCCCTATCATGAGTATACGGTAAGCTTCCTGGCATTTTTGATCTGGGATCCGGTGCACATGTACAATTTCATCACGAATGACTGGAAGGATACACCGCATCAGCTGACTTACGATGTGAGACAGCCCAAGACCAAGCAGTACGTTAAAGACAAGCTGAGAAAATGGTGCGAGGACAATCCTCATATCGACGTTGTCCGCTTCACTACCTTTTTCCATCAGTTCACACTGACCTTCGATGACAAGAAGCGGGAAAAATTTGTAGAGTGGTTCGGATACAGCGCAAGTGTGAGCCCCTATATCCTGGAACAGTTTGAAAAATGGGCAGGCTACAAATTCCGCCCGGAGTACATTGTGGATCAGGGATATCACAACAGCATGTTCCGCGTTCCCAGCAAACAGTTCCTGGATTTCATAGAGTTCCAGCAGATTGAGGTATGTGCGCTGGCGAAGGAGCTGGTAGACATTGTACATTCTTATGGCAAGGAAGCTATGATGTTCCTCGGAGATCATTGGATCGGAACAGAGCCCTACGGTAAATATTTCGCAGGCATCGGACTGGATGCAGTGGTAGGTTCTGTCGGAAGCGGTGTGACGCTTCGAATGATCTCTGATATCAAGGGAGTGGATTATACCGAAGGACGGCTGTTACCTTACTTTTTCCCGGATGTGTTCTGCGAAGGCGGTGACCCGATCGGAGAGGCAAGGGATAACTGGAGAAAAGCAAGGCGTGCATTACTCAGGTCCCCCCTGGACAGGATCGGATACGGCGGTTATCTGAAGCTGGCAAATAATTGGCCCGGTTTCATTGATGAGATCCAAAACGTGGTAACACAGTTTAGAGAGATCCATGAAAATATGCAGGGGACAGCTTCCTATGTGGCACCCTTCAAGGTGGCGATCCTGAACTGCTGGGGCAGTCAGAGAAGGTGGATGTCCAATCAGGTACATCATGCGATCTGGCACAGGGAGACCTATTCCGCAGAGGGAGTATTGGAATGCTTAAGCGGAATGCCTTTTGAGGTCGAGTTCATTTCCTTTGATGATGTCAGAAACGGTATCCCCGAGGAGATTAAGGTCATCATTAATGTCGGGGATGCGTACACCGCATTCAGCGGCGCGGAGAACTGGATCGACGAAAAGGTCCTGACCAATATCAGACGTTTTGTAGATCAGGGAGGTGGCTTCATCGGTGTGGGTGAGCCTACCGCTTATCAGCATCAGGGAAGATATTTCCAATTGTCCGATGTGCTCGGCGTAGACCGCGAGATGTGTTTCTCTCTCAGCACGGACAAGTACAATGAGAAAAATGCAGATCACTTTATCTTAGAGGATATTGACGGAGCCCTGGATTTCGGCGAGGGAACCAGTCGCGTCTATGCACAGGGCGGACATTATCAGATCCTTGCGATGGATGGGGAATACAGCCAGCTGGTGGTCAATGAATATGGCAGAGGACACAGTGTGTATTTTGCAGGTCTTCCGTATTCTCCACAGAACTGCAGACTTCTGCTTCGGGCAATCTATTATGCAGCCGGCATGGAGCAGGAGATGAAGCGTTACTATGTAACGAATGTGGATACCGAAGTAACGGTATTCCAGAAGACCGGCAAGATCGCAGTGATCAACAACTCAGCACAGGCACAGCACACAGAGCTGTATATCAAAGGAAAATGTGCGTATGTGCTGGATCTGAAACCCGGCGAAATGCGTTGGGTGGACGATATCGAAGACAGGTAACTTATGGAAGGCAAAAAGCGTTTCATATTTTATAAGGTAGTACTTTACAAGTATAAGGAGGTTATTTAAGATGAAAAAGAAAGTATTAAGCGTGCTCTTAGTAGCGGCAATGACCGTTTCCATGCTGACCGGATGTGGCAACAAGCCTGCCGGCAATGATGCGCAGAGCGCAGCGCCCAGCGAGGCATCCAAGGAAACAGAGGCAGCAGCAGAGACAACTGCTTCCGCAGAAGACGAGACACTGACCGTATGGTGTTGGGATCCTAACTTCAATGTCTATGCAATGAAGCAGGCAGAGAAGGCATACCAGGTGGATCATCCTAACTTCAAGTTAGACATCCAGGAGAAGGTATATAGCGATATCGAGACAGCTCTGATCACAGCGGCTGAAGCCGGTGATTACAGCACTTTACCTGATATCTTCCTGATGCAGGATTATTCCTTCCACAAAAATGCAACCAATTATCCCGGAATCTTCACAGCACTGGATGACTGCGGAATTGATTTCTCCCAGTTCTCTATGGGTAAGCTGGCTGACTCCACAGTAGATGGCACACATTATGGTATTCCTTTTGATAATGGTGCTACCATCATGGCGATCCGTTCCGATATGGTAGAAGCAGCAGGCCTTAAGGTAGAAGATTTCAAGGATACCACATGGTCTGAGTTCATGGAGCTGTCTAAGAAGGTAATGGCTGCGAATGATGTTCCCATGCTGACCTGCTCCGGCGGTTCTGAGATCGTGATCGAGATGTTACAGTCTGCAGGTGCTTCCCCTATGGTAGATGGCAAAGTATCCCTGGTAGATAACAAAGCGCTGAAGAAAGCGATCGAGACCTACAAGCAGCTGATCGATGAAGGAATCATGGCTGATTATACCGACTGGGATCAGTATATCGCTTCCATGAACAAGGGTACCGCTGCAGGCGTTATCCAGGGCTGCTGGATCATGTCCTCCATTCAGGCAGCAGAAGACCAGGCAGGCAAATGGGCAATCGTAAACATGCCTAAGTTAGATGATGTAGAAGGCGCAACCAACTACGCTAACTGCGGTGGTGCAAGCTGGGCAGTATCTTCTAACTGCAAAAATACCGATCTGGCATTTGATTTCCTGAACGCTACCTTTGGTGCGGATGTAGATTTATACGATGATCTGCTGGTAAATGCAGGAGCGATCGCAAGTTACCTGCCCGCAGCACAGTCTGAGACCTATAATGAGGGCAATGAGTTCTACGGCGGTCAGGCAGTGTACAAGGATATCGTAGAGTTCGCCGGACATGTTCCCGGAATTGACTACGGTGCATACTACTCTGACATCAGAAGCGCACTGACAGATGCGATCACCAACGTTGTACAGAAGAATGCTGATATCGATACAGAGATCAAAAACGCTCAGGATACCGTAGAGTTTAATATCGCCGAATAATCACCAGAGTATGGAAACTGGATAGTACCGGGGGTGCAGCAGTGCGTTCCCGGTACTGTTGTAGGAGAGAAACATGGAAAAGAAGAAAACAAAATTAAGTTTGGAAAAAAAGCATAATCTGACCGGATGGGCATTCCTGCTCCCGGCATCGATTTTAATATTTGTATTTTGTTTCTATCCGATGTCACAGGCCATCCTTCTTTCCTTCCGGAAGACAGGAGGAGCCTTTAATGGTGTAGCGAATTATGCCAGGATCTTCAAGGATAAAACATTCCAGCAATGCTTGTTCAATACCTTCTTTTATTTTGTGATTCAGGTACCGATCATGCTTGTGCTCGCACTGATGCTGGCGCAGCTGCTGAATAATCCTAAGATAAAAGGAAAAGGTATTTTCCGTACTTTGATCTTCCTTCCGTGTGCAACGTCACTGGTATCTTATTCCATGATATTTAAGTCATTGTTTGCTCCGGATGGAGTGGTCAACAGAGTGCTTATGGCCATCGGACTGTCTTCTGTGGACTGGTTCCAGAGCACATGGGCGGCGCGATGGGTCATCGTGATCGCACTGATCTGGAGATGGACCGGATATAATATGGTATTCTATCTGGCAGGGTTACAGAATATCGATTATTCTGTATATGAGGCAAGCTACATCGACGGAGCGACACCGTTCCAGCAGTTTATGAAGATCACGATACCGTTGTTAAAGCCGACCATTCTGATGACGGCGATCATGTCTACTTCGGGAACACTGCAGCTGTTCGATGAGTCGATGAACCTGACAGCAGGCGGTCCCGGTAAATCTACAATGACATTAGCGCATTACATTTACAATATCTCCTTTGTGGAGACACCGAAATTTAATTATGCGGCAGCGTTGTCTGTATGCATACTTGTGATGGTAGCGGTTCTGTCTGCAATTCAGATGAAGGTGGGTGACAAACGTGACTAAATTCAAGCAAATAATTTCCTACGCAATCTTAGTGATAGCAAGCTTTCTGTCAGCATTTCCACTGTATTATATGCTATGCGGTGCGACCAACCAGAGTATTGATGTGGTAAGAGGACGTCTGATCCCGGGTACCTATCTGATCGAGAATTTCAAGACCCTGGTTGACATGCAGAATCTCGGACTTGCGATGTTTAACTCCTTCCGCAATGCGATCGTGATCACGGTTGTGACACTGCTGATCTGTTCCATTGCCGGTTATGGATTTGAGATCTATCATGATAAGGGCAAGGATATTCTGATGAGTATTCTGCTGCTGGCAATGATGCTTCCGTTCGTAGCGATCATGATCCCTCTGTTCAAGATGTTCACATCCTGGAAGCTGGTAAATACCTGGATCGCACTGGCACTGCCATCCATCTCGACTCCGTTTATGATCATGCTTTTCAGACAGGCAGCACGTTCTTTTCCTCATGATATTATCGAGGCTGCCAGGCTGGAAGGTCTGAGTGAAATACAGATTTTCTTCCGGATGTTCATTCCGGTGATGAAATCTACCTATGGAGCAGCGATGACGGTTACATTTATGAATGCGTGGAACAATTATCTGTGGCCGACGATCATTTTACAGGACAATAAGGCGATCACCATGCCGATGCTGGTAGCCAATCTGAAGAGTGGATACAGTGTGGATTATGGTATGCTGATGCTGGGAGTATTGATCTGTACACTTCCTACGGCGATCATCTTCCTGTGTTTACAGAAGAGCTTTGCAAATGGAATTACGGGAGCAGTGAAATAATGCAACAGAAAATGCCAAAACAGGAAACTATGACACAGGCGCATATCAGGAAGGCTCAGGGAGCCTTCCTTTTGGCGCATAGAATGGGTCTGATCGAGGATCCCTCTATGGAGGGACTGGAGGCCAGACGTAAGAAGCATAACGAAGAGCTGCGGAGAATGGAACAGGAAGGGAAGCTCTTCTACGGACCGCATTATTTTTCCGCACCGGCGTATCTGCAATATGAGCTGACCCGCCTGAAGCTGGATTTTGTACAGCCGTGTGGGAAAGTCCGGGAAGGCGGCTGGTGCCCGGATTTTACGGAGCAGGAGAAGCGGGATTTTTACGAACAGAACAGAGATCTGTTCGGACGCTATCATGGGGATTATTTTACCTATGAGGAAGTGTCACAGATCATTGAGAAACGGTTACGGGAGGATGCATATGACAAGCTTATCCGCGACATATTATGTGAGTCAGAGAACAGGCAATGATGAAAATGACGGACGGACGTGCAGTACGGCGTTTGCCAGTCTGTCTGCTATCAATAGAAGACACCTGCAGCCGGGCGACCGCATCCTGCTGGAGCGGGGCAGCGTATTTTACGGACAGTATCTGCATGTGACAGACAGCGGTACGAAAGAGGCACCGATTGTGATCGGAGCGTATGGCACTGCAGATGCGCCGCCGCGGATCGATGCCTGCGGACAGGGCATCTGGTATCAGGATTATAGGACCCCACTGGATTCACCTACGCATGTGTATCACGGCTATGTATCTTCCGCAGTGCTTTTGTATGATGCAGAGCACATTGTGGTCGAGGATCTGGAGATCACGAATGAAGGCAGCAGGATTCCGGGAGAGCGTTACAGCCTGGGTGAGAAAATGAACCGTACCGGTGTGGCAGTGGTGGCTAAGGACAAAGGGGTGCGCAGCGGCATCACCCTTAGAAATCTGTGGATCCATGATGTTCATGGGAATGTCTACGATAAGCACATGAACAACGGTGGGATCTATATGACAGCGCTTCGCCCGGAATGTGAGGAGCGGACGGGTGTGGCACGGTATCGGGATGTCGTCATAGAAGGATGCTTCGTGCACCGGGTCAGCCGCTGGGGAATTGCAGCAGGCTATACCTATGCTCATGATCAGTTCCGGGGAGCAGAGCTTGAGGAATCGGTTTTTCTGAACTATGGGCATGAAAATATGCAGATACGGAATAATTATGTAAAAGAGGCCGGCGGGGATGGGATCACACCGATGTATGCGCTGCGTCCTCTGGTGGAGCATAATATGGCAGACTCTGTGGCATGCGAGATCAATGACCGGATTTATTGTGAGCCGGGCGACCGGATGGGAAAAGTGGCAGCCGCAATCTGGCCCTGGAAATGCAAGGATGCCCTGTTTCGCTATAATGAAGTCGCTGACACCAGGCTCAATCAGGACGGCATGGCATATGATGCGGATTCCGGGGACGGAACGGTGTATGAATATAATTACAGCAGGCAGAATGAGGGCGGCTGTGTGATGTTCTGTTTACAGGAGGCGATCCATAATACCTTCCGCAATAATATCAGCTATGATGATCTCGGTGGTACGATCAGCCCGTCAGAGAATCCGGATGCCCTGCTTCAGAATAATGTATACTATGTGCGAGAGGGTGTTCCCTTTGTACGTAAAAATATGGACGGTGGCAGCTTTACACAGGTGAATGACCGGGTTGTTGCGCTGGATTTTAGTCCGGATAAATAAAAACAGATAGGGTGCTAAGCTCGGAATGAAACTCCGTGGCTTAGCATTTTTTAATGTGTGTATATGATGAGCCAAGTACAGATTTGTGCTTGCACAAGAATCTGTATTTGGCGAATGTACATCATCGAGCTTTTAAGCGAGATGGTGTACAAAATATACAAATCGAGTAGGAGACAGCCTACTCGATTAACGGCGACAAAACGGTTTGACGGACGAGAAAAGAACTGTTAAACTATTAGGCGGTAAACAGACAGAAGGAAGATAAAAATAAGAAAGGAGCCGGGGCATGGGTGAAAGTATATTACAACTTCAGCAGATCCGGAAATCTTTTGCTAATACAGAGGTATTAAAAGGCATTGACTTAGAAGCCGGACAGGGAGAATTTATCACGCTGTTAGGTGCCTCCGGCTGCGGGAAGACCACGACGCTGCGGATCATTGCGGGTCTGGAACTGCCGGATAGCGGGCAGGTGATCCTGGAGGGCCACAATATTACGGATTGGGAACCCAACAAGCGGGATGTTAATACAGTATTTCAGAATTATGCCCTGTTTCCGCATATGAACGTGGCGGATAACGTAGGCTATGGATTGAAGATCCGCAAAGTCCCGAAGGCGCAGATCGCAGAGCGGGTGGAGCGTGCGCTTCGCCTGGTGCAGCTGGAAGAGTACGGAAAACGTATGCCGGACCAGCTCTCCGGCGGACAGAAGCAGCGCATTGCCATTGCCAGAGCGGTGATCAATGAGCCGAAAGTATTGCTGTTGGATGAACCGCTGGGAGCACTGGATCTGAAGCTGCGCAGGCAGATGCAGCTGGAACTGAAACGTCTGCAGAAGCAGCTGGGGATCACTTTTATCTATATCACGCATGACCAGGAAGAGGCAATCAATATGTCCGACCGCATCGGTGTCATGCATGAAGGCGTGCTGGAGCAGATGGGAACACCCAACGAGGTGTATTATCGGCCGAGGACCAGCTACGTGGCGGATTTCGTGGGAAATGCGAATATTCTGCATAAAAATGGAGAGACACTTGCCATCCGCTCGGAAAATATCCGAATGGACGGGGAGAGTGTCTGTACGCAGGAAGCAGTCGTAGTGGAGAAAAGTTTTGCCGGTGGGCAGCTTCGTATATTGTTCCGCCTGTCGGATGGGCAGCTTCTGACAGCCAGCCGCTACGGCATCGATAATGATATGCAGGCGGGAGAGACGGTGAAGATCGGCTGGGATGCGAAAGACGCAGTAAAGGTAATAGATAATGACAAAGACGAAAACTAAAAGTAACGGACACAGGAACTTGGGGAATATCGGACTGATGATCCCTATGTATGTGTTCACGATCCTGTTCGTGGCTCTGCCGATCCTGTATCTGTTTCTGTTGAGCTTTTTACAGAGAGCGCAGGTCTGGGGCGTGGATTTTACGTTCACCCTGGACAATTATAAGAGAATATTGGAGCCGTTGTATCTGGATACCTTCCGGCAGTCTCTGAAGCTGGCGTTTACCGCTACCTTTTTCGTAGCACTGATCGGATATCCTTATGGGTATTTTATGGCGCGGATGAATGCGGTGTGGAAGCGCAGGATGCTGCTTCTCATCATGATCCCGTTCTGGACAAGTGCACTGATCCGTCTCTACGGCTGGATCATCGTATTCCGCAGCAACGGTGTGCTGGATAAGATATTGATGGGGCTGCATCTGACCAATCAGCCGTTAAAACTGCTCTATACGTATCCGGCAGTGGTGGTGGGAATGGTCTATTCCCTGCTGCCTTTTATGATCCTGGCGGTGTATTCCAGCGCGGAGAAGCTGGATATGTCTTTGGTGGAAGCCTCCAGGGATCTGGGAGCTTCTCAGTGGACGGCGTTCTGGACCGTCAGCTTCCGGCTGACGCTGCCGGGTCTGTTATCCGGCGTGGTACTGTCCTTTATCCCGTCCATGGGACTGTTTTTCATAGCGGATATCTTAGGAGGCAATAAGATCGTACTGGTGGGCAGTGTGATACAGGAACAGATCACCAAGGGGCGCAACCAGCCGTTTGCGGCAGCACTGTCCGCGGTGCTTATGGTGCTGACCTCCGTGATGATCCGTCTGTACCGGAAGATCACCGGAACTTCACAGCTGGAAGGGATGTTGTAAGATATGAAAAAGAAAAAATGGCCGTTTGTATATGTGGCGGTGATCACTGTGCTGACCTATATCCCGATCCTTCTGACAGTGGTGTATTCCTTCAACGCCTCGAAGCTGACCTCAGTCTGGGAGGGATTCTCCTTGAAATGGTACCGGGAGCTGTTGGGCGACAGAGATTTAGGAGAAGCACTGATTAACAGTCTGATCCTGGCGGTATTAAGCTGCGCTTTTGCAGTGCTGATCGGCACTTCGGGAGCGCTGGGGATGAGCCGCAGGAAACGGAAGACGGATGAGGTTGTGGCATATGTATCCACACTGCCCATCATGATCCCGGAGATCATTCTGGGCATGGTATTTTTGTCCGTATTTTCCCTGATGGGACTGCCTTTTGGTATGGTCACGCTGGTGATCGCCCATACTACATTCTGTGTGCCCTATATTTTTACTATGGTGCGGGCGAGACTGGTGGGAATGGACCATTCTTTAGAAGAGGCGGCGCTGGATCTGGGAGCGACGAAGCAGCAGGTATTTTTTGACATAATACTTCCGCAGATCCTGCCGGCGATCTTGTCCGGTGTGCTGCTGGCATTTGCGATGTCCTTCGATGATGTGGTGATCAGCATTTTTGTCACCGGACCGAAGGTTAATACTTTGCCGGTGAAGATCTATACGAAATTAAAGACCGGCGTGACCCCGGAGATCAATGCACTTGCAACGGTTATGCTGTTTGTGATATTGTTGTGTCTGGCGGGAGCGTATGTGCTGGGACGGAAAAGTCAGGCACCCGCAGGAGAAATACCCGGAGAAAAATGATCGGGGGGATTACCCGTAAGCAGTATAAAAAATAGAAGAGGATGCAGAAAATCTGCATCGAAGGAGGAGATTATGAAGAAAAAGCTGGCAATGCTGCTGGCAGCGACCATGCTGGCCACGTTGTTTACCGGCTGTGGAGCAGGCGGTAAGGAAGATAAGGGAGAACTGAATCTCTATACCTGGGA
>DLZQ01000058.1:6679-7368 GCA_003447295.1 Lachnospiraceae bacterium | reverse complement strand
TCCTCCTTCAGAATCTCTCTGATCTTATCTTCCTGTAAATGCTCTCCGATGACGATCAGCACCTCCTGCCCCACTGCGACAGACTGCATTGTATGACTGTCCGGTGTAGCATTCAATTCCATCCATTGTCCTGCTCCGTTTTTCACAAAGCCCTTGATCCGGAATACTTCTCCGCAGGACTTGTCGGCAAACAGTCTGGGCACCGCCCGTTCCAAAGCCTCCGGCTTAATCTTCTCTTCCATGAAAAATAAAGAGTCGAAGCTCTGTCCATTCTCTAAATCCATCTTGCGATAGCTTTCCAGGCGATAACCGCATTTGGATACTTCCTCTAAATCTTCTTTTGTCAGATCCGTGAGATTTTTCTGTAAGATATCCTTCTTGGAGTCGATTCTCCGGTCACAGCGGATCTGTTCCAGTGCCCGGTTGAGATGTGCCACCGTGTCCTCACACTGTTTTCTGGCAGCTGCATCTGCATGGCTCAGGATCACTTTTCCGGCATTGGCAGCCTCCGATGCCAGCAGATAATCCGCCTGCTCTGATAGATTATCCTCCAGTCTTGCATCCAGTATGGCGATGACATTGCCGATCTCATACCACTGGTCCAGCGGCTCCTCCCGAAGTACATCAAAAAACTCATCTACATCATAGATTCCCGACGGCTCCACCAGCACCCTGTCATAACCGCACAT
>DLZQ01000058.1:2245-6277 GCA_003447295.1 Lachnospiraceae bacterium | reverse complement strand
CCCAGGAAGCCTGTGATCAGATCGATCGTTACCATATATCGTCTTTCCTCTCTGTTTCATTGATTTGCATAGTGATCACTTCTATAATTCTTTCTCATAACACCAGTAGGAATGCCCGAAAAGCTCACATTCCCCTGCCGTGGTAAAATGTAATTTTTCATAGGAACGCAAGGCTTTCACATTGTCCTTTGCCACTAAAATGTGTACCGCCTTATAACCCTGTGATTTCAATTCCGCCATAGCCTCCTGCAACAGGATCCTGGCAATGCCGCGGTTCTGATATTCTACCGCCACTCCCAGTCTGGACAGCTCTGCCACCGGGGTAAGATCCTCTGACCAACAGGACAGTGCCTCCACTTCTGGGTCATCGTCTATGGAGATTGTGCCCATCAATCGTCCTCTCGTAACCGGCAGCGGTTCCGCTGTCTGTTCTTCCGACAGCCTCGCCCTCTGTTCTCTCTCATCAGGTTCCGGCATTTTCTCATACAGACAAAACAATGCATTTCTCGACAGGTCAAATTCCACTTCCCGTTCTGTGGGATAATTTTCTGTCCAGACACAATATTCGGTTCCGATCAGTGAACGGTATAATTGCAGGATCTCTTCTGCTTCTTCTCTGCGTGCCCTGCGAAATTCCATGTAACGATCCTTCATGCTGTTCCATTCCTTTACTGACTTATCTTTTACGTTTTTAAAGTTCTCCGCTACCGCCACATACAGTACACTTTTTGTCTCCGTGACACAGAATGCAGTCATCAGAGATCACACCCTTGCCATGACAGATACTACAAGACTTACCACCGTTTCCGCCGCACTGTTGGCAGGTATTTCCACCACTGCCTCCACAATGCCTGCAGCTGGTTCCGCTGGTAGCATCCACACCGCTGCCGCCACATCCGGGACAGGTCTGTCTGCCACTGCCTCCACAGGTACCGCAGGTCTCCCACAAGGATCCTCCACAACGCTTACAAGGTGCTGTACCACCCTTGCATTCCTGGCAGATTCCGGTTCCATCACAGGCACTACATTTTGTCTTCTGTGAAACGTTTGTTGCCGATCCATTACCTGTATTATCTGTCTTATCCGGAACAGTCTCCCCGGCTCCTGTGTCGGCTCCTTCGATAGCGACCGGGGTACCGGCATCCTGCAGCTCTAAGACAGCATCTACACCTTGTTCTTTTAATTCCGCAGTAACTGCAGCCGCGATCACCTGTTCCACTGTGTCTGCCTGCCCGGACTCCATTGATTTTTCCAGATCTATGGTAATATTTTTACCGTCTGCCAGATACTCTTTTGCCACTGCCTGCTGTATGATCACAGGCATAGCCTTTTCCAGATCCATCCCCGTGAGGAACGTCTCTGAGAACAGATCTTCCGCATCCTGGTTCAGACATGTAACCGCCACTACCTTTGACTGCTCATCCAGATATAACCTGAATTCGGGATTGATCGTGATATGCAGCCGGTATACATAATCCAATGTTTCCGGATCTACTGTCTCTGCCTGCTCTTCTGCCGCAGCAGTCTGTTCTGTGGCAGTTACAGCGATGTCTGTCTGTCCCTGTGATCCTTCCGCTTCCTGTGCTTTATTGCCGCAGCCGGATAACAGCAACAGACTTATTCCCGTTAACAACGCCGCTATTTTGATTCTTTGACCTGATAACACTTCTTCCTTGTTTCTCTTTTTCATATCCTACCTCATAGCTTTCTTGCATCTGTTTTACACCTTTAATGTTTTCAGATACTCTTTCTGCTCCCGGGTGATCCGGTAGCTTTCCCTCGCCTTCTGTATAGTCTTGTTATGAGTCCATGGATCCAAGCATTTTTTCTCGATATAGCCAACGGCCTCATCCCACTGTTTTGCCAGTGCCGTGGCATAGAACCAGGCAATCATCATGTTCACATAATATTCCTCGGAATGTACCGCTGCCGGGATCTCCAGATATTCCACCCGGAAATCCTCATCCAAGAAATGTGTCATCAGCATTTCCATTCCGAAGCGGCAGGTATATGGGTGTTCTGAGGCAGCCCATTCCTTTATTTTGTCTATCAGCCGATCTCTGTTTTTGCGAAACACCTTTGGAGAAAAAATATCACACACCGCCCAGTTATCCACATAAGGCAGAAAGCGCTCCACTTCTTTTACACAGACTTCGTAATCTTTGATCTCCGCCACCAGCAGCGCATGCAAAATATTTTCATCATAATAAGTATGCGGCAGCTGCTTCAGAAACTCTACGCTCTCCGGATCCTTTCCATACTCCTTCGCAAGCTTACGAATTACAGGAATGCGGACGCCGATAATCGTCTCCACAGGAATCGTCGGGATTAATTTGCTCTGGAAATCACGGTAACCTTTATCTTGCAATTGAAATAATAATTCCTGTGCTTTCATACAATTTTCTCCTCAAAATGCCTGCTTTCTGTTTATTGTACCACAAGCATAGAAGATATGCAAAACAGTCATGGATGGAAATTGAGAGCTGGGGCGGCGAACGCCCGCCTGTGCCCATTCTTCCGCCTCAGCGTGGGCACAGGAGATAGGAACAAGCTAGTCTGTACCCTTCTTCCACCTCAACGTGAATAGTTTGTGGGTATACCCTGTCAATGTTTCCTTGGTTTTAATAACTGGTAATCCATCTTTTTCTGAACATAATTCCTTATAAGTCTCTATAGATAATAATGGAACCCTAATAATAAACGTCTTTCCTACTTCATATGGCATCATATCAATTCCTCCTAATTTGCTTTTACTTTATTTCGTAACTCTTTTATTACTCCGACACTTGAATCAAATACTTAAAAGTTCTATTACCAAAACATAATAATCTTTTTTACATAACGTTATATATTTATTATTTTTTGTATTATATACTTTACATTTTGTTTGATATATCATATAATGCATATAGAAAGGAGGTTATATAAATGAAAAATATGCGTCTTAAATTAGCGCGCGTTGAGATGAATCTTTCTCAAGAAGAACTGGCTGCCAAAGTTAATGTTACACGCCCTACTATCAACTTACTAGAAGGCGGAAAGTTTAATCCCAGTCTTCAGCTTTGTATTCGGATATGTAAAGTACTTAACAAAACATTAAACGATTTATTTTGGGAGGAGGACAACTTATGAAAACCACCATTCACTGTGATGAAAGGATCACAAATATTCGGCACACAATTTATGTTAAACTTTTTTGGGGTATAATTATAGCAAATGAACTTACTTATCTACTAGATTATTTTTTTAAAACAAGCTTAAACGGTTGGGTTATTCCATTAGCGCCTGATGTGTTAATCATTTGGATGTCAATAAAAGGAGTTCTTTTTAATGGAACCCAACATTTTCCACTCTGGTGTTGGCTATTTGCACTATGCTATTCTAGTTTAAATACTATTATCGTTTTTGTTGAGAGTTTCCAAATTGATACTGTTTTCTATCTTGAACAGATTAATCAAAGAATTATTGTCTCCTTAATATTTCTAACTGTTTATTTCCTTGTAGTATTGTTATTTTTTTACATTTCTTATCGTATTGCTATAAGAAAAATTAAAAAACTTTCTACTGACATCTAATTATGTAAAATTAAATGATTATCAATCCCACATGGGAAGCTTATTTTGCTGCTGATACCCAAAATGTGAAAACCGGAAGGTATAACAAGGGAACTCTATATTCTAAAATGTTCGTCGTGGGTGTCCTGTATTTTGGGTCTATACAGAAAAAATGAGTTGTGAGATACTAAAATTGCTACAAATAACGCATAAAAAGATGAATATGGGTCTATAGGGAAAAAACCGGCTCTGAGGTACTCATTTTGAAGAAATTGAGTATCTGGCAGGCAATTTTTTAGCTATAGGCCCATATTGTTTAGTTTTTGTTTTTTACCTGTCCCCAAAAGTACCTACAGGGAAATTTATCTTCTATAGACCCATGAAGGTTTTCAAGAAATCAGTAGCCCCGGCAGGGTATAAGAATAAGCAGTGCCGCGTTTCTTATACCCTGCCAAGGGCTACGGGGATTAGATACAAT
>DLZQ01000058.1:0-1934 GCA_003447295.1 Lachnospiraceae bacterium | reverse complement strand
CACTTCCGCTGCGCGCTTACACATCATCATACGTCCAAGGAATATCTCAAAATACTCATACATGCTGCAGATCTTCGGATCAATCTGCAGATTCAGTGAAATCACTCTCTTCTCCACATTGATCTTAAGTCTCGTATCCGTAACCGCATAATTGACGCGGTCATGTTTATCGAAGGTCGCCTTATTCTTCTCCCGGACTCTGCTCCTGCGGACATCGGTCTTATCTGCAATGATCAGCGCCGCTGAGATGGGATCGGTAGCACCGCCGGTAGATTCGTCATGCAATCCGATAGCGGACACGATCTGCACCCGGTCCTCCAGGGGCAGATCTGTCTTCTTCAGAATGTCATTTGCAAGCAGCGCCCCGTACTCTGCATGATGGCTGCGGTTCACCGCATTTCCGATATCGTGCATGAATCCGGCGATCTTCACAAGTTCAATATCTTTTTCCGGATAGCCGAATTTTTTCAGAATCTCTGCTGCCCGCTCTGCCACCAGTCCCGAATGTGCCTCCGAATGATCGGTGAATCCCATGGCTCCCAGATTCGCATTTCCTTTTTTAATAAATGCCAGTACTTCTTCATTTTTTCTGATTTCACTATATGTCATTCTTCTACTTCTTTCCTTCCATCATGTGTTGATTCCCGTGTCTTTATATACATCTTATTTCGTGTTCATTGTACCATCCGCCCGCAAATTCGTGCTATGATACGCTACATCCTGTTTCGCAGTTACTTTTTCTCCAAGGCGCATTATATGTTACCAAAACTGTTGCAGCAACACTATCCTGGGCAGGTAAACAACATGTAATATCTGTGTAAACAAGCCGGATATAAGCTGACAAATATTCCCATTTTCTTCTTTTCAGTTTTCATCTGTGAGAGTATAATAAAACACAGAAAACATTTGGAGTTTTTGTTCCAGAGAGGAGACCACAATGAAATTAAAAGAATTACAGGACGCTATGATCGCTGCCATGAAGGCAAAGGATAAATTCAGAAAGGATGCCATCTCCGCACTGGTATCCGCTGTAAAGAAAAAAGGAATCGACAACGGCTGCCGTGACAACATTCCCGATGAGATGGCCAACGAAGCCATCTTAAAAGAGATCAAATCCGTGAAGGAGCAGATTGACACCTGCCCCGCAGACCGTACCGAGCTGCTGGAAGAATATAAAAAACGCTATGAGATCATGAGCGAGTTTGCTCCCAAGATGCTCTCCGCTGAGGAGGTCAAGGCAATCCTGGAAGAAAAGTTTTCCGATGTCCTGGCTACGAAAAATAAGGGTCAGATCATGAAGGCTGTTATGGGCGAGCTGAAGGGCAAGGCTGACGGCAAGGTCATCAATCAGGTCGTTGCTGAACTGACCAAATAATATGTGCGATGCATTATCAGCGATTTCGAAATCCATCAACAAACGGCTTCCGGGAGATCTCCGAAAGCCGTTTTTGTTCCCACTTCAGCAGTCATTGCGGCTGCCACAGCAGATATACTACGACTTGTCTGTTTCTATCGAAATCTTTTTTTCATAAAGAGCATTTTTCTCAAGTATTTCCCGGAATGCTGTCGAATTTTCTCCCAGTGCCAGCCCCTTGATCTCCATGTATTCATCATAATCATAGAGGTACACTGTGATCTCGGATATATCGTATCCGCTGACCGCCAGCTCGTTGGTATTGTTTCCTGCGTATGTCAGTTTTCTTCCATCTTTATCCAACACTACGGTCATAACAAGATGATCTTCCGGGAAAATATCATATACCGTAAGCTCCACCGGAGAGACTTCGATTCTGTCCAGCCCGAAGCCTGCCTCATTTGTTTCGCCTATCTCTATGACCTGCATTTCCTTATCGCTCTGCGCAATGGAAAACTCCGGGAATTTCCAACTTCCGCGTACTGTCTCCTTAGAAGCCCCCTTCGGATATAGGAAAAAA
>DLZQ01000041.1:14985-15148 GCA_003447295.1 Lachnospiraceae bacterium | reverse complement strand
CCGACAAACATCTTCGGAAGGACACTCCGTCCGACGTGGGCGTTCTGTTTACTGATTCCGCTAAAATCCAGCGAATAACAGGAAATAGTGGAATTATTGTTGTGGGAGTAAATAATTTCCTACATAATTGCAGAAAAGATCTAAAACAGAGGAATTGCTTCTT
>DLZQ01000041.1:10206-14704 GCA_003447295.1 Lachnospiraceae bacterium | reverse complement strand
AAGGCTGTTTTAAAGGAAACCAGCAGCCCACATTGGGGCTACTGGTTTTTTTGAAAAACTTCGTGGGTCTATAGAAGATAAATTTCCCTGTAGATACTTTTTGTGGATGGGTAAAAAACAAAAACTAAACAATATGGGCCTATAGCGAAAAATTCGCCTACCAGATACTCAATTTCTTCAAAATGAGTATCTCAGAGCCAGTTTTTTCCCTATAGACCCATATTCATCTTTTTATGCGTTATTTGTAGCAAATTTAGTATCTCACAACACGTTTTTTCTGCATAGACCCAAAACGCAGAGCTGAGGCGGAAGAAGGGTACAGAAGGAGTTCATCTAGTCGTTGGCAACCCTACGTTAACAAAGCAAGTATAAATACTGCCCGGAAAGTGCTTTTAGAAATCCAGGCAGTATTTTTATTGAAGAATCCGTGAAAACGTTCTAAAAATTATTGCTTCGGCATAAGATGCTTCCATTCCGGCAGTAAATATCAGTCACTGCAAAAGAAAATCACTTCAAATTTACTGCTTATACAGCACAAAATAGATTTTGGGCGGTAAAATCGGAACATCAAAACAAAAATACCACCCAGGAAGACGCCAAAGTCATCCGGGTGGTATTCACTAACTTTCTATTTCTTTTTAGCATTTCGCAAATACATCAAAATTCCATGGATAACTCTGCCCAGGCATGCTCCGATCACCGCCCCGGCAATGGTGATTCCCCATATTTCCACATAGCGAAATCTGTTTGCCGAAAATGCCCATACGCATGCTACGACGCCGCACAAAACGATCAATCCGATATAGATATCCTTTATACTCTTATTCTCCCTCGGACTCCCGGATGACATCGCATCATTTCCCACTAATTCATCAATGCTTATGTTGAGCTCCTTCGATAAGAGAATTAATTGCTCCGGGTTCGGCGCAGTCTCTCCTAATTCCCAGTTTGATATCGTCTGCCTTGTAACATTGATTTTTTCTGCCAGCTTCTCCTGCGAAAGCCCCTTCTGTTTTCTTAAGGTCTGAATATTGTTTCCTAACTGCATCCGTCACCTCTCCTTTCGCAGGAAGTATAGCACGCTATCGCCATGCAGCGCTATCAACATCTCCGGGAATTTGCGCAAAGGAACTTAACATTTCCGCAAACCTCAGAGTTTCTACTGATTTACCGTTTTCTCCGTTATTCGGCATTGTCCACATGTTCCGAGTGTTCCTATGTACCATTTTCAGGATTGCTGCCACAAAATTGCTACTACCAAAAACATAATTGCAAAACCAAATTCAATCACTGTCGTGAACCTGATTCTTCTCTTCAAAACACATACTCCCGGATGTTTTGAATGAATATAGATGGGATAAGTGTTCCCTTCTGTCATCCTCCGCAGCAGGCGATAGGGTACTGTCAAAGTGGTCTGCTCATGGTAAGCCGTGCCGTTACAGACGTATTCAAACACCGGTGCATAGCTGGTAATCCCATAGCGTCCGGGGTAGCTGTTATATCCGCAATAGATAGCTTCTATCTTCTGATTGCAGCAAAATACAGCATAGATATCATTCGCACCCAGTAAAAACAGAAACAATCCAAACACGCTCATAATCAGCAGCGCTTCGAGAGCTTCATTCCCTACAAACAAAATAACAAATGATGTGATGGCAAAACCAGCAAATGTCAGGATGATGTCCAGACATATAAAAGGTACAACCTTATATCTCTTATTTTTTATAATGATAACGGTAGATACTCCAAACAATAATGTCAATATGTATACCAGAGCTTCCATTACCATATTCCTCTCCTCCGATCCAATAAGCAAAATTTATGAATTTTTCATTACCCAGGCAAATGCCTTCGCAGTCCGCAGGCCCGGATCTCTGAAATGATTCCCCGGATTCCATTCCAGCGTACTGCCGATCCCACACTGCTGCAGCCACGCATGTGCCTCCCGGATGCAGTCACCCACAGTAGCCATAACAAGATTTCTGGTCTTTTCCTCTTTGTCCCCCAGGCTTAAGTAAACTGCCCGACTCTGATTCTCGTGCTCTTTCATATAGGGCAGAAACCCGGGGAACCACACCGAGGGCGATGCCGCCGCTATCCCCGCAAACCGATCCGTCTGATAAGATGCCCACAGAGAAAACAACCCTGCAAGAGAATATCCTCCAAGATAATAAGTTTTACTTTCATCCGAGCATAAACGCAAAATTTCTTCTAGCAACGAGGCTGCACCCCCGCCAAAATCCTCTTTTCCGAACACCGCGGGTGATCTCCACGGAGACAGATCGAGGTTCCAGTCATCCACTTTCACCGCAATCATTTGAAAATCCAATGTTGTCAGTTTCCGGATTTGTGCCACTTCGCCCTCTATTTCCGGAAGATCATGATCTCCCACGGGCTGGATCAAAACAATGGGAGCCTCCGGATTCCCATATTTATATTTAGTCATGCCGTCCTCTTTCTCTATCAAATATCCTTTTCTATCAAGTATCCATTCTATTTTATCAGTTTCAGAATCCTTTGCCTGTTATATCGCTGCATGATCACAAACATCATATCAAACATGGCCGCAAGGATCGATGTAATGATAAATGCCGGATATCCACCCAGCCAATGACCTGCCACAATCGGTACAAAGCTGAGCACTACGATCGTCTCATGCCCCAGTTCCGCCTGACATGTGACCTGCGCTATTTCCTCCCAGGTGTGTTGTCTCGGATCAAACAGGCTGGGATTATAGGTAGGCATACAATTCTTCCATTTTTTCACACGCAGCTTTTCATATAATTTCATTTCGGATTTACTTACCTGATACCAGTGTTTTCTGTAATCTGCCCTGTTATGCATGATAGAATTGTAGATAAATGCTACCACCCATCGCATGATAAAATGATAAGCAGTGGTTCCAAAGGTAATGGCAATCGTCAGCCAGATTTCTAACAAAGTTTTTTGATATAAAATACCCGTGACAATGGTTCCGATCAGGAACACGACAGGCGCTGCCTTTAAGAATTTTATCATAGGTCATTCTCCGTTTTTTCCAATTTCATATACCCATTTTCTTAATGAGTTTTGAATAAATATGTTCCACGAACCACGGTTCCGTAGAATTCTCCAAAGCATCTTCCGGAGAGAACCACATCACTCCGCTGTTCTCATCGGCTTTTACGGATACCTGCTCTTCCGAATCTGCCTCCAGTAAATACGTGATATTCAGGTGCAAATGGCTGGACACATAGTTCCCTTTTTTCACATGTCCGTCCACCGTCAGAGATTCTAGAGAAAAAATCTCCTCTGATACCGGTCTCATATTGGAAATTCCCGCCTCCTCTTTCACTTCCCGGATGGCAACGGACAGCAGATCCGTCTCCCCATCCGCATGTCCTCCCAACCAGGACCAGGAATTATAAATATTATGATATACCATAAGCACCTTGCTTCTGTCCTTATTTACCACCCAGGCAGAAGCCGTAATATGCGCAACTGTATTTTCTCTGGAAAATGCGTTCTCATTGTTCCTAATCCATCCCAGGATCAAAGCTTTGTCCTTTTCTTCCTGTTCATTAAACGGGGGGTAATTTTCTATTTGTCTGATTAAATTTTCTTTCATCCTGTTTCCCCTTTCACTTAATAACAGCACCTATCCAAATAACGATTTTAATCCGGTCGTCATCAGACCGTAATTTCGACCTGGTTGCCTTCCATTGCAACAATACAGCTTTCGTAATAGCCGTCTCCTGTAATTCTGGGTCCGCTGACAACGTCATATCCGTCTGCTTTTAATTCCGCAGTCAACGCATCCACTTTTTCCCGGCTTCCTACGCTGAAGGCAATATGTGCATATCCGGTTCGGGCAGCTTCTTTCGGCAGGTTTACCATTTCCGGTCTCTGCATGATCTCAAGTCGGGCACCATCCTCGAAGGAAAGAAAATAGGAACGGAAGTGTGTCTGGGAATTATGGTATCCTTCGTTTGATTTCGCCTCCAGATACTTTATAAAAAAATTTCTGGCTCCTTCCAGATCCTCTACGTAAAGTGCAATGTGTTCTATTTTCATCCTGTTACCCTCATTCTATGTTCCTCTTTGTTTTTTCATCTTATATAATTTTTCTGTCGCAAGCCTTGTCTTTGCCACAACATTTTCCCTATGCTTTGGAAAGCTTTTCAAACAACCGGTCAATCTCCTGCCAATCCTTACATCTCACAAACCTGTCATTGGGAAGCTCTGCCCGGCTGTTCCATGGTCGGTCGAACACGGCTATCCTGCAGTTGTCAAAATGCATTACATGCTCAAACGCCGCCGGAGAATCCTCTACCGCAAAATCAAAGGTCATGTTGTAAAGTTCCGCCAATGTCATATTATATCCATAATCCTGTTTCGCCGTTTCGCGCCCGTATTTGTCTACGCAGAACAAGGGAACTCTTTCCAAATGATGTTCATCAAGCCATTGCCTCGATGGTTCGTAGGAATTGAACGGCCTTCCGGTAATGATAAAAACCTC
>DLZQ01000041.1:0-10179 GCA_003447295.1 Lachnospiraceae bacterium | reverse complement strand
TACAAAGAATTTCCACGCTGCCATACCATTACATAGTCTTTTTCCCCGGTAACTTCATCCAATCCTTCTCGTTGGATTTCAAAACCTTCTCGTTGATAAAAGTGAATTGCACGTGTATTATTTTGGTAAACATTTAAGTATAATTTTGTCTTTTTTTCTTTTACAAAATTCAACAGGAGCTTACCTATACCCTGCGACTGCATTTCATCACGGACAAAAATGCCTTCCATATATTCATCATTTAACCCTATAAAGCCTTCTATCTGGCAGTCATCCTCATACACATAGACCTCTGCCTGTGGCAACATTTCTTTCACTAAATCAATATTGTTTTTCCAATATTGACCCGGAATAAAATAATGTGCTTTTAAGTTGGTATCTAACCATATATCAACAACTCGTTCGATATCTGCTTTTTGTAATACTCTGATCATACTTCTTCAAACACCCCGTTCTGCTGCAATTTACAAAACCACCTCGAAGATCGTCCCTCCGGATGGATTGGACTTCACCGTAATACTGCCATCATGCACTCTTACAATTTCACGGACCAGGGCAAGTCCCAGTCCTACTCCACCAAGTTCACGGCTTCTGGATTTATCCACCCGGAAAAACGGTTCAAATACGCGTTCCTTAAGTTCCTCAGGGATTCCGGTTCCAGTATCCTCCACTGACAGATATACATGTTTTTCCTTGCGGTCTGCGGTTACTGTGACCTGCCCGCCCGAATGATTATATTTTATGGCATTCTCAACAAGATTGTATACCAGTCGGTAAATAAGGATATCACTTCCGACCATCGTTATATCCTTACATTTTCCGATCAGTCTTATATTTTTTCCCTCTGCGAGAGGTTCCAGATCCTCCAATACCTCATCCACCAGAGCATCTAAGACAATTTCATCATCCCGTCCTACCGTCTGGAGTTCGCTCATATCGAGAAGTGTCTTTACCATTTTGTTGAGTCTGTCGTTCTGTTCGGTAACCATCTTTATCATCTGTACCGTGTCTGCATCATTGCCCGGATGACTGTTGGAATGATACAGATCAAGCTGTACCTGCATCAGGGCTAATGGCGTACGAAGCTCATGGGCTGCATTTGCAGTAAATTGTCTCTGTATCTCAAATGCATCAGAGAGACGTTCCAGCATCCGGTTATACGAAACGCTAAGCTGGTTCAGTTCCTTCACCTGATTTTCTTCTATCCGTGAATCTGCCAGATTTTGCGCCTGCACCTTTTCGATCTTGTCAGAAAACTCTCTGATCGGTCTGAGTGCATGCCCACTTATAAAATAGGTAGCCACTCCACCCAGAAGAGCCAATACTGCTGAAATGATCAAGCTGTTTTTCCTGTAATCTGCCTTATTATTATAGACCTGGACAGAAAAGTCATTGGCGAACTCATCCCACTTGTCCTCCGGAATGCTGATATATATTTCCTCCGCATCGTCCGGCTGATCATCTCCCCGTGTATCCACAGCCTCTTGCAGGGAATCCATATAATACACACCGTTTTTATAGACAAGCATCGTCACGCATCCACATATCACCGCTATATATAATGTAATGATGCAGGTAAGTCTCCACTGCAGCGACATTTTTTTCATCTATCGGACTCCTCTCGTATTTTATACCCTTCTCCCACCTTATTCAGAATCGGATCATATCCCAGCACAGCCTTAAGCTTTTTTCTAAGGGAAGACATGTGTACTCTGATCGCTCCGCTAAAGCTATCCACAGATGCATCCCAGACATGCTCCATCAATTCCTCCTGACTTACCGGTCTGCCCATGTTCAGAAGCAGATATTCCAGAATACCATTTTCTTTTCTTGTCAGGGATACCATTTCTCCTTTTGCATAAGCCTCACGCCTTACGGTATCGAACTTTATCTCACCGCTTTCCAGACATACATCCTTCTGCACAAACTTCCTTCTGGTCAGGCTTCTGATGCGTGCCTCAAGCTCCTGCAAATGGAATGGTTTTTCCATATAATCATTCGCCCCTGCATCCAGTGCCTCAACCTTATCCGCTATCTGCCCTCTTGCAGATAATATAAGAACCTTCGTCTCCTCATTTTCCTGCCTGAGCTCCTTCAGGATCTCCATTCCATCCATTCCGGGCAGATTCAGATCAAGAACGACCAGATCATAGTTCTCCGTCAGGATACCTGCAAGAGCTTCTTCCCCATCATAACAGGTATCCACCTCATATCCTGCGTCATACAGACTTTTCGCAACCGTATCACATATTTCTTTTTCATCCTCAACAATGAATAATCTCAAAATTCCTTCCCCGCCCTTAACAAAGATTTTACAACAATTATTGTATAATAGAGAAGTCAACTGGTCAATAAATACCACGATCGAAAGGAGTAACAATAACTTGAAGTGTAGGAAAATATCTCAGATCGTTCTGCTCGTCACCGGAATCACTATGATCGGCTACGGTGCAGTCAGAGGCGAAGCTGCTGTCGTGCTTGGTAAAGCAATAAAATTATGTCTGGAGTGTGTTGGAATTGGATAAGAGAAAAAAATCATTGTCAGGGCAGGTAGCCGGGATACGCGGATGGATACAGGCTGCTGCCACACTGCTTACTAATATTCACATCCCTAATTTTTTTAAGGGAAAAATATATCAGGGAAACGCTAAGACCGTATGTGTACCGGGATTAAACTGCTATTCCTGTCCTGCCGCCACAGGAGCATGCCCCATTGGCGCATTCCAGGCGGTGATCGGATCCTCCCGATTTAAATTTTCATATTACGTCACGGGATTTTTTATTTTACTGGGTGTGACACTTGGAAGATTTATATGTGGTTTTTTGTGTCCGTTTGGTTGGTTTCAGGATTTACTTCATAAAATCCCGGGGAAAAAATTTTCCACAGCCGGACTGAAGCCGCTAAGATATCTGAAATATATGATTCTTATCGTTTTCGTTATCCTTCTGCCGCTGCTCGTAACGAACTCTATAGGAATGGGCGACCCCTTTTTCTGTAAATATATTTGTCCACAGGGCGTTCTGGAGGGAGCGATCCCGCTTTCTCTGGGAAATGCAGCCATACGGTCCGCACTTGGAAAACTCTTTTCTTTTAAATGCTTTATTTTAATTACAGTTGTCGTGTTAAGCATTTTATTTTACAGACCCTTCTGTAAATGGATCTGTCCTCTTGGTGCGATCTACTCACTGTTTAATAAGGTCAGCCTTCTTAATATTAAGGTAGAGGACAGCAAATGTATCGGTTGTGGTCGATGTTCAAAGGTATGTAAAATGGATGTGGATGTGTGCAAGCATCCAGACCACCCGGAATGCATACGGTGCGGAGCCTGCATCAAGGCTTGTCCCACGGATGCGATCCACTACCGGTTTATGGGAAAATAATCTTGTTACTATTACTTAAAGGAGATTTTAATCATGAAAACAAACAAAAAATTTCTTACTATTTTAACACTCTGCATAGCTTTATTGCTTACAGCCTGCGGCGCAACGGATGCTGCCGGCACGGACAAAACCAATGAGTCTCTGACGGAAACCGGCACAGTATCCACAGACAGCTCCAACACCGCGCTGGATGATCTGTATCAGCAGGAGAACCAGCTTTTTGCTGATCATGAGGCTGTATGGAACAAGGTATTCGGCATGATGAGCAAAAGTAATGCTGATCCCAACGCAAATTATGCTGATTATCTGGCTGATACCGTCGAAGCGAACAAGGACTCCTTTACAGAGGATGAATTGAAAACACTTACGGATGATATTGAAACCATACGGAAAATCGAAGAACAGATAGCAGAACTGGGACAGGGAACTACCACAGCCGATAATACTGCTCCGGGAAACAATTCCGAAGCTGCCTCTCCCTTCCGGAAGTTCTCCGGTCAGGATTTTGATGGTAATTCTGTCGATGAAAGCCTGTTTTCCGGCAATGCAGTAACCGTTGTCAATTTCTGGTTTACCGGCTGTAAGCCCTGTGTTGCTGAGTTGTCTAAGCTGAACGAATTAAACAATACGCTCAAAGCAATGGGCGGCGAAGTAATCGGCATCAATACCGAAACCTTCGATGGCAATGAAGCTGCCATAAAAGAAGCTGCATCCGTTCTTGAAAGCCAGGGTGCACAGTACCGCAATCTTTCCATTGACTCTGCTTCCGATGCAGGTAAATATGCCTCTGATATTATGGCATTTCCTACAACAATACTTGTGGATAGGAATGGCAATATTGTAGGAGATCCGATCCTTGGGGGAATTGATAACCAGGATAACTATGACTCCCTGATGCAGCAGATCCAATCGGTAATTGATGCAGACAGTGCAAACCAATAATGCCGAACGCCCCCTAAGATTCCTTCATTCAGCTGTTGACACCGGCAATTCTTTTTGATATTATTTATCAAGAAATGAATATTCCATGAGGGAGTAGTTAGCACGAAGGTGTGATTTGTCAACATTCTGATTATAATTTTAGAGTATAATCTGGCAAATCTTAAATAATGAGACTCATGTATATCTATTAACGGTCTGTGTATAATACACACTGGCAGATAATTGATATACATGAGTCTTTTTTATCTCTGTCGATACTTATCATCGCACAGCTTTCGGCTGACAACACTGTAATGGATCACGCAAAGGAGAAAAACATGGAAAAACTTATTAACAACGCCCCGTTTGCCCTTGTTCTTGTATTCCTTGTAATCGGTTTTATACTGCTTATTAAGGGTGCGGACTTTTTCGTAGAAGGAAGCTCCAGTGTAGCGAAGAGACTGCATGTTCCATCTATCATCATCGGACTTACCATCGTAGCAATGGGAACCTCTCTTCCGGAGACAGCGGTCAGTGTATCGGCTTCCCTCGCAGGCAATAATGAACTTGCGGTCAGTAATGTCGTCGGTTCCAATATCTTTAATCTGATGGTCGTGATCGGCGTATGTGCAATGATCGCCACCGTAGAGGTTGCGCGGGAAACTATCAGGAGAGACATCCCCCTTTCCCTGATCTGCGCCGGTCTTTTACTGCTTTTGGGAATTATCGGACTTGGTGATCAGACCAACATGACACTGGGACATTTCGATGGTGTGATATTCATAGGTCTGTTTGCCGGATATATCTTCTACATGATCAGAATTGCCTTAAAAGCAAATAAAGAAGGAAAAAAAGTTGAGATCGAGGGCGGTTCCGATGAAGAGATCAAGCTGATCTCCGTGCCGCTCAGCATTATCTTCATTATCGGCGGTGCTGCTGCGATCGCCTTCGGCGGAGATCTCACCGTTGATGCTGCATCCAGAATCGCAAGCGACCTGGGAATGACGCAGACGCTGATCGGACTTACCATCGTTTCCATCGGTACATCTCTTCCGGAGCTTGTGACTTCCATCGTTGCAGCCAGAAAAAATGAAGTCGATATGGCACTGGGTAATGCCATTGGTTCCAACGTATTTAACATTCTGATGGTACTGGGTATCGCTTCCGCCATCAGTCCCATCAGCATCATTACGGAAAACATTATTGATCTGTGTGTACTGATCGCATTTACTGTGTGTGTATGGATCTTCGCAGGAAGCAAAAAGAAAATCGGAAGAGTCGAAGGCTTCTGTATGGTGGCCCTTTACGCAGCATATGCGGTTTATATCATAATCAGATAAATGAGGGCCATACAAATGATATTGTTTTTTAAGGTATTTCTCACGGAATTCATCGCAGAGATGGGCGACAAGACACAGCTTATGCTGATCGCCCTTACTTCGAAATACAAATTAAGAGATATTATATTGGGAACCGCTGCCGCAATCCTGGTGCTGAACGGCCTGGCCGTTCTCGCCGGCGGGCTTGTCAGCGAATTCATCCCTGCCTGGCTCATCAAAGTCATTGCCGCACTTGCATTTCTGTATTTTGCCGCATCAACACTTGCAGGTAGCAATGACGAGGAAGAGGAAGGCAGCGGCAGATCCAAGATCCGGTTCGCACCGCTTGCGGTGTTCTGTACCTTTTTCGTAGCAGAGCTCGGAGATAAGACACAGCTTACCGCCATCACCTTCGGCGCCAATGAAGGTATGAGTTCCGCACTGATCGTATGGCTCGGCTGTTCTCTGGGACTGTTTTTAGCAGACATCCTGGGAATGCTTTTAGGCTATCTGTTAAAGAGCAAGACACCGGAAGGGCTGCTCAATACTCTCGCATTCGCTATCTTCTCTGTATTCGGCGTCTTCACACTGTATCAGGGACTGAAGCTCATCAATACAGATATCCGTTCCATCCCGGTATTGCCGATACTGATCGTTGCAACGATTGTTTTTGCAGGTATCTGTGTATATCTGTTCTTAAAAAGAGAAAAAAAGGAACGGGGAGCAAACTAAAAACGGCTCCCCGTTCTATCCCTATTCCTCACCATTTCCCGCCTTGCTGTGCTTGTGTCTCTTGCGCACTTCTCTGGCGTGATCTCTGCGGGCGGCGATAGCTTCTGCCTCTTCCTTAGGGATCAGCTTCGTAGTCTTGACAATATATACACCGCCGTCATATGCCTTGCGTACACGGATCTTGCCCTTGAGGTAGCCGTGCTTCTCGCAATAAGCCACACAATAATAATGTCTGCCGTTGGCGCTGAACCATTTGATCTTCTTGCGCAGATTACAATGGCAGAGATAGCATTTGCTGGACACGACTTCCTTATCTGCGAAGGCTTCTGTCTTGTCCTTGAATTCCCTGGAAATATATTTTACATAGGTATCAAACTGCGCTTTGATTTCATCCCTGCGGTCCTTCGGAGGACAGAAAGTATCGTAGGACAGGTTCACCACTACCTCCGGATGCTCCTCCAGGATCCGGATCAGGATCTTTGCCGTATAGTAGGCATCACTGAACGCCCGGTGGAAGGGAATATCCTTCTCAATATGCAGGTAATCAATGGCATATTCCAGATTTCTGCGGATCTTGCGTTCCTCATAGGCAATAGCGAACAGCTTCTGCACATCCAGATAAGGCAACGGTCCCGGTGCCAGTAATGGCATCTCATAATATACCATGTTTCGCTGCAATTCCGTGAGATCCAGCGTGCCCCAGGTACAGAATAGATGCTCCTCCTGTCCGCACCATCTGACAAAATCTCCTCCAACCTCGGGGAACGGTCTCCCACGTTCCAGCTCCTGCATCTGTATATGGATCAGTTTGCTGGTGATCTTGTGCATCTCATGGTAGACCTGCGGCTTGATCAGTTCATTGAATTCACTGATCATGACTCGTTCTTTATTCAGTTTAATCGCACCGATCTCAATGATTTCAAAAGGAAGCTTCTCCACAGCATCTTCTTTACCGGTGTTACTCTGATTCCATTCCAGATCCAGAACGATATATTCCATACGTTCCTCCATATTTTGTAACTATTAACAGGGGTTATAGATATCTTACAGTCTTGGCAGTGCAATATCCAATACCTCTTCATGCCAGCAGTGGTCTCCCTCCCTGACATCATGGATCGGATATTCCTCTTTTCCGTACAGACTGTAAGCCTTCCGCACAATATCTAACTGCTCCGTCACATTCACCAGTCCTCTGGGACCGTTCAGATGGTCATCCCGGCAGGACTGGACCGCCAGCGGTCTCGGCGCAATGAGCGATGCAATATCTCCCATATCAAAGTGTTCCCACAGATGGGGAACATAATTACAGCTGCAATTACCGTTGAGCAATAGCAACGCGTCACGATACCCATAGAGATATCCACTGATGATACATTTTTTCACACGGTCATCCAAAGCAGAGATCCAAAGCGTCTGCATACCACCGCCGGAAAATCCCACGACACCTAAATCGTCAGTATCCCATTCGCCCCGTTCGTATACATAATCGATCAGCCGGGACGCGTCCCAGGTGCACATACCTGCCACGGTCTCTCCCAAGGGCTCCGCCATATGTGCCAGATGAAAACAGGTACTGGTCAGGAAGGATTTCTCATCGGTTCCTTTCTGCAATGCCTCATCCCTGCGTTCTCCGAAGCCTCTGCAATCCGGACAGATTGCCACATAACCACGCTTCGCCAGCTGCATACCGTAATCATAATGGTAGAATTCGATCATCCGTTTTACCGCGGGAATATCATCACGGCCTGCCACGCTGAATTTACCTGCGCCCTGATGCCCCGGAAGGGCAAGAAAACATTTCTGCTTCCCTTCGTCCTGCTTCGGTGGGATCAGGATATACATAGGCATATACACTTCCGGCTCTACCTGAATGATCACTTTTTCCCGATGAATGCCGTTCTCCAGCTCCACTACTTCTTCCACGCGGGGATCCAGATCACAGGTCTCCATGTATTTCCACCCCAGGAGATCTTTTAATGTCTCTCTGGAACTCTCCTTCCAGTCTTCCCATTCCTTTCTGGTGGATCCGGCGAAAGCATCCTGCCTTGCATATTTATCAAATTTGTTCTGCATTCCCTTCAGACTTCCGTAGAAATGAGGGATCTGAATGATCGTATCTGCCTGTTCCATGACTGCTCCTTGCGTTTTCATTTTCTCTTATTGCTATCTTACCATTCTCTGCCCTGTGCGTGCAGTCCGTCTTCCACATCTCCTGCGAAAAGGCTCTCCAGCCAGGTATGCGCCAGCCGGATCCATGAGGTGCATTCCTCCTGTACCGCTCTGCCATCGTTGGTCTCTGTCAGCTTATTCGCCAGTGCCAGTCCGTGGGCACCCTTTTCATACATATGGAACTCCGTGGGCACTCCCACTCTGCGAAGAGCGCTGACGAACAGCAGGGAATTTTCCACAGGTACCGACTGATCCGCAAAGGTATGCCAGATGAAGGTCTTAGGCACTTTACCCGTAACCTGTTTCTCCAGAGACAGCTTCTCTCCCAGTTCTTCCTGTCTGCTGCCTAACAGGTTCTCAAAAGATCCTCTGTGAGCAAACTCTCCGGAAGTGATGACCGGATAGCATAACAGCAGTCCGTCCGGACGAAGCAGCTCATGCTCGGAAGCGGAAAGTCCCTGGCTCTCTGCCAGAAAATCTTCATCCCAGAACACCCCAAGACTGGCTGCCAGGTGTCCTCCCGCAGAGCAGCCTTCCACTACGATCTTGTGAGGATCAATGTGCCACTCTTTCGCGTGCTCCCGGAGGAACTTGATGCTGTAAGCCAGTTCCTTTAAGGAAGTAGGATATTCCGCAGGGGCGCAGGAATAGCGCAGCACTGCCGCATGATAGCCCATCGCCAGGAATTTCAGCGCCATAGGCTCCGCCTCTCTGTCGGAGGTTCTGGTATAGCCTCCTCCCGGGCACAACAGAATCAGAGGTCTGTCGTTAATTGCCAGGGCATCGGAATACTCCTGAATATAAGTAACTAAATGTGCTCCCTGAAGGGATCCCTCCTGATGCAGTTCAAATGTATTATAAATCATATTTTTCCTCATTTCTGAGCATTATCATTGAAAAATAAGGCGCAGACCATGTAGCAATACTACCGGCCTGCGTCTTCATCTGCCTTATAAATATTTTCATAACTATTCAGAACCCTATTCGCCCTGAATAGTTATATATTATCTTAGTATGCTCTTCCCCAGTATACCATCTTTTTCGCAGGTTTTCCACAACATACGCAGGTATCTGCGATCTGTTCCTGTTCAAAAGGCATGCAGCGGCTGGTAACAGCAAGCTTTTCCTTGATCTTGTCTTCACATTCCTGACATCCGCACCACATAGCTTTTACGAATCCGGACTTTTCGTTGAAGATCTGCTCGAACTCTTCCATATTGTGTGCTACGTAGGTATGGCTGTCGCGATGTGCTCTTGCTCTCTCCAGCATTTCCTTCTGCATGGTCTCCAGGATCTCGGCTGCCTTGATCTCCAGATCCTCCAGAGCCACCTCGGTCTTCTCTCTGGTATCACGGCGGCAGATCACACACTTGCCTGCCTCGATATCCTTAGGGCCAATCTCCACACGGATCGGATAACCTCTCATCTCCGCCTCTGCGAACTTGAAGCCGGGGGTCTTGTCACTGTCATCTACCTTAACACGGAAATCTTTCGCCAGACGGTCTCTCAGCTCATACGCCTTGTCGAGAACGCCTTCCTTTTTCTGCATAACGGGTACAATGCAGATCTGGATCGGTGCTACACGGGGAGGGATCACCAGACCTTCGTTATCACCGTGTACCATGATCAATGCACCGATCAGACGGGTGGTCATACC
>DLZQ01000031.1:3009-3632 GCA_003447295.1 Lachnospiraceae bacterium | reverse complement strand
GCCAGTACCCAGGGCTCTGTCTCGTCGATATATTTGTTGCAGCGCTTGAAGATACCGAAGATCTCGGTCAGGGCATCTGCCACACGCAGTTCTTCCATCTTTGCCACAACTTTTGCATAGGTACCGGTCACGGTCTGCTTCAGATCCGCATCCACTGCCGCGTCGTTCTCGGTCAGCTGAACGTTTTTATTCTCTACCACACCGCCAAAGTATTTGTTGCTCATGGAAATGGTACGGTTCACCAGGTTGCCCAGGGTGTTGGCCAGGTCGGAATTGGTACGCTCTGCCACCAGCTCCCAGGTCAGGTTACCGTCGTTTTCAAAGGGCATTTCATGCAGTACATAGTAACGCACAGCATCCACGCCGAAATAATCTACCAGATCATCCGCATAGACCACATTTCCTTTGGATTTACTCATCTTGCCGCCGCCCATGAGGAGCCAGGGATGTCCGAATACCTGCTTCGGCAGAGGCTCGCCCAGTGCCATCAGGAAAATAGGCCAGTAGATGGTATGGAACCGGATGATATCCTTACCGATCAGATGCAGGTCTGCGGGCCACAGCTTCTTGTACTGCTCGGTGCTGTTGCCGTCTGCATCGTAGCCGATACCGGTGATGTAGTT
>DLZQ01000031.1:577-2725 GCA_003447295.1 Lachnospiraceae bacterium | reverse complement strand
AAGGAAGTACGGGATACGCACAGATCCTGTAAGCCGGGAAGCAGGAAGTTGTTCATCATCTCGTTCTTGCGGGATACGGGCTGAATGAACTCGGGATGCTCATTAATGTGCTTGATCAGTCTGTCCGCATACTTGCTCATACGGAAGAAGTAAGCCTCCTCCTTGGCAGGCTTTACTACACCGCCGCAGTCCGGGCACTTGCCGTCTACCAGCTGGGACTCCGTCCAGAAAGACTCACAGGGAGTACAGTACATTCCTTCATAGGCCCCCTTGTAAATATCACCCTGATCATAGAGACGTTTGAATATCTTCTGTACCTGCTTCTCGTGATCCTCATCGGTAGTACGGATGAACTTATCATAAGAAATATTTAACAGATCACACAGTCCGCGAATGACACCGGCAATCTTGTCCACATGCTCCTTGGGTGTGATACCGGCTGCCTCTGCCTTCAGTTCGATCTTCTGGCCGTGCTCATCGGTACCGGTCTGGAAGAAAACATCATAACCTTCTTTTCTCTTGAAACGTGCAATGCTGTCAGCCAGTACGATCTCGTAGTTATTACCGATATGCGGCTTGGCGGACGTATAGGCAATGGCAGTTGTAAGATAATATTTTCCTTTGCTTTCCATAAATCTGATTCTCCTTTTCTTAAAAATAAAAGCCCGTCTCCCGAAAGAACATGAAGTTCTTCAAGAAGACGAGCATAATCTCGTGTTACCACTTCTCTTCGTCTGTACCTCACAGCACAGACCTCTTCGGGTCCGTAACCCTATCCGCTGTAACAGGCGGATCCTGTCGCAGCCTTGCTTCTACCGTTCCTATTCTGCTCCGGTATCCGTTCGGTGCGCCGCTCAGAAGTCATCTTCTCTATCTGTCCGTTCCATTCCTCTCAGCCATACGGAATGTTCTCTGTAAAACTTCTATGATAAATACTCTCTTCCTCATTGCATTTGCGTATTCTTACAGTAGCACAGGAACTCCGGACTGTCAATGCAGTTTTGTCTCATTACTGCTCCTCTTTTTCCCCCAGTATCAAAACGGAATATGCCGGAAGCGTGACCGCAGTTCCTTCGCGTTTGGCGCTCTCCTCTCCGGTATAAAGTTCTCCAAGCAGTACCATATCCTCTGCTGCGGTATCTCCAACGGTAAGTCCGGTCAGATCCACACTTGCAGACTCCGCAGAGGTATTTCCCAACAGTAATAAAGTATTGTCTTCATAGCTTTTTGTCAGTGCAAAGCATTGCTCGCCGGAATACTGCTCCAGATAAGTGGTGTTGCCTCTGGCAATAGTGGGATTCTGGTTCCGGATACGGATCGCCTGCTTTACATAATTGTATATGGAATCCGGATCCTCCTGCTGCTCTTCCAGACTGTCGAATTTCATCTGAAAATCTTCCATATCCGCAGGTCCCTTGCACATGCCTTCCGCTTTGTCATCCTTGCTCCAGTACATGGGAGCCCGCTTATTCTCATCCTTGCCGGAACCCTTCATTCCCAGTTCCTCCCCATAGTAAAGGAAGGCGTTTCCGCCGGACAACAGATTCAGGGCATTGCCAAGCTTCGTCTGTGCCTCACTGTTTTCCCCGGCATAGTAGCCTGTGCTCCGCCCCATATCATGATTCGTGTAAAAAGGGGCATTGATGTAATCCGGATTGTATTGCGCATACATAGCCTGCTCCGCTTCCAGATTCTTTGCATAGGATGCCGCGGATGCCTTGCCGTTTACCACATTTGCGATGATTCCGGACTTGTCAGCGAAGGTAAAATCAAACATGCTGTCCACGCCGCTCGCGTAATATTGCGCATAGGTATTCTGATCTGTCCAACATTCACACACCAGATAATTCTCCGGGTCCTTGCCATGGACATAATCGGCAAACCAGCTTAAAATCTCGACATTGTCTTCCACAGAGCCGGTGACGTATTCCTTCACCGCATCCAGGCGGAAACCATCCACGCCCATATCCAGCCAAAAGTCCGCCACCTGTTCAAATTCCCGGCGCACCGCTTCGTTCTGCAGATCCAGATCCGGCATGCCGTCCCAGAATCTTGCTTCATAATACCAGTCTGTCCCATTTACCTGCGCATATCCGCTCTGGGCTTCCCTTGAAAAATGGTAATAATCTACATAAGGACATTCTGAGG
>DLZQ01000031.1:0-299 GCA_003447295.1 Lachnospiraceae bacterium | reverse complement strand
GGATGCCTGCTGGAAGAATGGTTCATCGCCAGATCCAGGATCACACGGATCCCACGGTCATGGCAGGCTGTCAGCAGCTTCTGAAAATCATCCAGAGTACCGTACTGTGGATCGATATTCTCATAATCCGTAGTGTCGTATTTATGATAGGTCGTGGAGGGCATTACCGGCATGAGCCAGATGCCGTTGATCCCTAAGTCCGTATCCGTCGTATCGTCGCCATCATTCAGATAGTCCAGTTTGTCCAGGACTCCCTGCAGATCGCCGATGCCGTCACCGTCACTGTCATAGAAGGAATA
>DLZQ01000049.1:29979-42587 GCA_003447295.1 Lachnospiraceae bacterium | reverse complement strand
CGCGGGTCTGCGGTTCTTAGCCCAAATGCGGGCTACGGGGATTCGATAGCATTTCTTAATTAACTTTCAATTTAGTATAGAAAAGAGGGACCGGTATGAGTGATGCAATACCTGTGAACAGAATAAAGGGCGTGGGAGAGAAGACAGCAGCACTGTTCGGTAAGATCAATGTCTTTACCGTGGAGGATCTGATCGGGCATTATCCCAGAGATTATGAGACTTACGATGCTCCGGTATCCATCCGGGAGGCGTCCCCCGGCAGTGTCCAGGCTATCTACGGACAGATTACCGCCATCCCCAATGTGAAGAAAGTCCGCAACCTCTCCATCCTTAACGCCATTCTGAAAGATGGCAGCAATGATTCCATCCAGCTCACCTTCTTCAATATGCCTTTTTTAAAAAAGGTATTAAAGCCAGGCGGTTTTTACCTCTTCCGCGGTCTCGTACAGCAGCGCGGTACGCATAAGATCATGGAGCAGCCCCGGATGTTCACCTGGGATGAATACAAGCAGAAATCCGGACGTCTTCTGCCAAGATACGCCCTGACCAAAGGCCTGACCAATCAAACGGTGCAGAAATCTGTGGCACAGGCGCTGGAATACTATCCACCGGAAAAAGAATATCTGCCACAGATGATATTGCAGAAATATCCCATGCTTTCCCATAGGGAAGCAGTCTACGCCCTGCATTTTCCGGAGAACAGAGATGAGCTGTTAGCTGCCAGAAACCGTATGGTATTTGAAGAATTTTTTTCTTTTTTGCTGGTTCTTCGTAAGAATAAGGGGCTTGCTGCGAAGACAGAGAATCATTTCCCCATGTATGAGACTGCCGATACCGTAAGATTTTTAGAACAGCTGCCGTTCCCTCTGACCAAAGCTCAAAAAAAAGTCTGGGGCGAGCTCAGGGAGGATATGGGAAGTCCTTATGCCATGAACCGCCTGATTCAGGGAGATGTAGGCTCCGGTAAGACGATACTGGCAGTGCTGGCACTTCTTATGTGTGCGGCTAATGGTTATCAGGGAGCAATGATGGCCCCTACGGAGGTACTGGCTGTTCAGCATTTTGAGACCATTTCAGGCTATGTAAAAAAATATGGCATTGCTTTTCGTCCGGTGCTTCTGACAGGCTCTATGACGGCGAAGGAGAAGCGGGAGGCTTATGCGAAAATTGCTTCCGGAGAAGCTAACCTGATCATTGGAACCCATGCCCTGATCCAGGAAAAGGTGGAATATTCTTCCCTGGCACTGGTAGTGACGGATGAACAGCACCGCTTCGGGGTGAGACAGCGGGAAACATTAGCTGCCAAAGGGTGTGAGCCTCACGTGTTAGTTATGAGTGCAACGCCGATTCCCAGGACGCTGGCCATTATCCTATATGGGGATCTGAAGGTCTCCGTCATTGATGAACTTCCTGCTAACCGTCTGCCCATCAAGAACTGTGTAGTAGGCACATCTTATCGCCCCAAAGCCTATGAATTTATTGCAAAAGAGGTGTCTGCGGGAAGACAGGCCTATGTCATCTGTCCCATGGTGGAAGAGGGCGAGTCCGAAGATCTGGAGAATGTAGTAGATTATACGGAGAAACTCCGGGCAGCTCTGCCACCTTCCGTTCAAGTGGCTTATCTCCATGGGAAAATGCGCCCGGCAGACAAAAACCGTATCATGGAAGAATTTGCTGATAAGAAGATCGATGTTCTGGTTTCCACCACGGTAATTGAAGTAGGTATCAATGTTCCCAATGCCACAGTGATGATGGTGGAGAATGCGGAGCGCTTCGGTCTGGCACAGCTGCACCAGCTGCGTGGGCGTGTGGGACGTGGTGAATTCCAAAGCTATTGCATTTTTATCAGCACATCAGAAGCCAAAGAGACCATGGAACGTTTGCAGATCCTGAACCATTCCAACGACGGTTTCCATATTGCTTCCGAGGATCTGAAACTGCGAGGTCCGGGAGATATCTTCGGTATCCGGCAGAGCGGTGAATTTGCATTTGTGCTGGGTGATATATATACAGATGCAAATATTTTAAAAGAAGCTTCCGATGCCGTGGAACAGTTGCTTGTATCCGATCCGGACCTGACAGATGACGACAGCCGTGCATTGGTGAACTATTTCAAAGAACATACTGCAGTAAATGTTGTTGACTTTCGGACCATCTGACAGTAAAATTACTTTTAGGTTCAAAGCTTTATGCTTAGGATCAGACAATTTATGTTAATTTATGCAAAGGGAAGGTTTAGATACCAGAATGTCAAAAATCGCAATCGTAACCGACAGTAACAGCGGCATTACACAGGCAGAAGGAGCCCGTTGCGGAATCCATGTTCTGCCCATGCCTTTTATGATCGATGAAGTCACATACTATGAAGATATTGACCTGACACAGGAGCAGTTCTATGAAAAGTTAAAATCAGGTGCGAATATTGCCACCAGCCAGCCGTCTCCTGACAGTGTCACCAGCCTATGGGACAAGCTTTTACAGGAATATGACGAGATCGTACACATACCTATGAGCAGCGGTCTGTCCGGTTCCTGTCAGAGTGCCATGGCCTTTGCGGCAGATTATGATGGCAGAGTTCAGGTCGTGAACAACCAGCGGATCTCCGTAACCCAGCGTCAGTCCGCGCTGGATGCCCTGCAGCTTGCAGACGCCGGTAAAAATGCAGCCCAGATTAAAGAATTTCTGGAAAACGATAAATTCAACAGCAGTATCTATATCATGTTGGACACCCTGTATTACTTGAAAAAAGGCGGACGGATCACTCCGGCGGCCGCAGCCATCGGTACCATGCTTCGCCTGAAGCCGGTGCTGACCATTCAGGGTGAAAAGCTGGATGCCTTTGCAAAGGCCAGAACCACCTCGCAGGGCAAAACCATGATGATCAATGCTATTAAGAAGGACATCAACGAGCGTTTCGGCGGCATGACGGAGGACAAGCATATCTGGCTGCAGATTGCCTATACCCATGACCGAGCCGCAGCAGAGCAGTTTCGCACCGAGGTAGAGGCAGAATTCCCCGGCTATGATATTCATATCGATCCTCTGTCCTTAAGTGTTGCCTGCCACATCGGTCCCGGTGCCCTGGCACTGGCTTGCTGTAAGAAAATCACGGTATAATTTAAGAATTTCAAAGCATAAAAATTTCCAATGCGAAAGAAGCTCCTGGTAAGCCATAAAGGTGCCGGGAGCTTCTCTGTCACTGTGACAAAAAGGTACTTCTTATCTTTTCCAGATATTTTTTTCCAACAGGGAGTTCCTCTTTGCCCTTGAGAACTACCCAGTTGTCCGTGAGACAGGTTACCTTTTTCATATTGATGATTATAGTTCTATGGCATTGCTGAAAATACGCAGGTAAATGAGAAAGGACTTCCCGTAGACTAATCATCTGGCGAAATTTTTCTTTTTCCGTAATAATCTCGATAGAGTGATTGCTGCTGGAAATATATAAAATTTCTTTGTAAGGTATCTTATACATTTCAGATCTTGTTCTTACCATATAATTTTGATCGCTGAGTTCTTCTGCTATCATCTCCAAATCCCGGTCTAATTTTACAGGGTCAATGGGCTTTAGAAGATAGTCCAACGCCCGGACAGAATACCCTTCAAAAACATACTCTTGAAATCCGGTCAGAAAAATGATATGTCCTTTGTAGTTATGTGCCCGGAGTTTTTTTGCAATATCGACACCATTTTCTTCTTTTAACGAGATATCCAGAAAATATACATCGGTTGCAAGGTAACTGCTGGTGAAAAAAATATGATGAGAGGAGGGATACCATTTCACCGCAACTTCCAGATGATGGGCATGAAACCAGTTTCTTATTTTTTCTGTTAAATCCTGTGCAAAGCGTTCTTCATCCTCAATAATGGTAACATGTATGTTCATAGGTTATTCCTTTCTACCTCTAAAGAAACAGGAAGTGCTATTGTTATAGTAAACTTATCAGCAGAAGGTGTTACCTGATAAAATCCCCCACAAGCTTCCGTTACCCTGGCAACCTGACGCAATCCGTAACCATGTTCTTTCCCGTCTTTGGTTGACAGCAAATTACCTTTTTTATTATACCTGTAATTAGCGGCACTGGAATTGCTCAAAGTGATCAGCAGCATATCGCCCTTGGGCTTTATGTCCAAATGGATCCAGGGAGCGGCAGGGCAGGACTGGCAGGCCTCGATGGCATTGTCCAAAATATTGGTAAACAGCGTCGAAGTATCCAGTGGAGACAGGGGAAATGCTGTGGGGAGGTACACCGAATGTTCAAAGCGTATTGCTTTGTGCTCCATGGTGTAATATTTCAAAGACAACACTGCGTCCAGAATCGGATTGCCCGAGGAAAAGACCGGTTTGATCATATCGGAACTGCTTAAAAGCTCATTCACATATAGTAACGACTCGTCATACTGTTTTTGTTGCAGCATGGTGGAAAGTACCTGCAACTGGTTCTTATAATCATGTTTCCATCCCCGGATAAAAGCGGAAGATTCTTTCAGATTGACCAGTTCCTGTTCCTCAATCTGATATAGATTATTACGCTGCTGTAACTCATTATTTTTGCTGTAATAGATTCCAAGAAGTTCTACGATCATCAATAGCAGCAGGAGAACTCCAAGAAAAATATAGTTGACCGTTGCAAGAGAGATTCTGGACAGCACGATCTCATTGCGTTCGAAATAAAACACATATTTCAAAAGAATATCAGAGGCAAAAACTCCCAGTCCGCAAGTCAAAAAAATTACACCTTCAAAATATCCCGGGAATTTCAAATCCTGCGGGAAGAATTGAATGACTGCCCAGATTAGGAGGCAATAGGTGAGTATGTATATGACCAGAGCCTGACTGCGAATGGCAGAATTGACCGTAAGTGCCTCCGAAGTATCCTGAAACAGAATTCCCAGTACAGAGAAAGTTACACTGTCCGAAACAACTGCCAGCAAAGCAGGAATACCACCGATCAACAATCTGGCTCCCCGGGAGCCTTCCGCAAACACCATAGTATATAAAATCTGGCAGATCAGACCGGATACGCAGGTAATGGTGGGGGCAATATTCATAAGGTTCAGCAATGTAATCAGGACAAAGAGAAGCATCAATCCGATGCCCCTGCAGATCCAGTGGAGCCGCCGGAGTATGAACGTTCTGGAAATAAAAAAATAGAATAATAAAACGGTTATCACGTTGACAAGCAATTCTCCAATATTCATAACTTTTCTCCATTTTAGTTATATAGTATTTCCTCTGAATGTAATTATAAGATGCATTATTTAAAAGGTCAAAAATCATTTGTGCTCAAAAATAAGACTTTCTCATTTAAATTCATTCAAGCATACGAAAGCAATTATATTCTCCATTCTGATTATAGGCATCAACAATTATATAACAATAAAAAGTATATGCTAAAAAAATTCGCGCTTGTAAAATAGCTGTTCACGCCGATTATATTGAAAAAGAAAAGAGAAGTGTTAAGATACAACTATGTCGACATAAGTAAACATTTTAAAAATACTTTTTTGGAGAGCATAGTATGAGGAAATTATTTTTCGTAATTTCGGTCGTAGGGAGTGTATTTTTTATGACGGCATGCGGATTAAACGAAGAAGAAAATATCACACCTTCTATAGATGAGATGGTGGTGGCACCGGCAGCAACGGATAGCCCCTCCCCCCTCGCAACTACGCAGGAAGGGACGCTCGAAAATGTCCCTGCACCAACACCGTATTGCCACGGAAGATACGATGAAATAGGTTCCTTTTGTGTGTATATTGAGAATTTCAGTACAAACAACGACTATATTGTAGTACGCCCTGTGGAATGGATCATCCCGGAGGATGAGAAGCGGATTAAAGAATTAGGTCTGGATGTGGAAAGAGATTTGGTATCCGGTTATTACATAAAGGATTGGGGATTCAGCGAAATGAAGATACCCATCACAGAGAATACAGAATATCATTTCATAGACTATTGGCACGACTTTTCGGAATTACAAAAGCAGGGGCTTTGTACCATTACAAAAGAGGAAGAAGTATTCATAAGTTGTTGGGAAAAGTATACTTCTATGATGCATGAATATCCTTTCTTCGTTGAAGTGAATGAAGATGGAACATTAAAGCTGATTTCTGAAAAGGTGATTCCTTAAATTCTTTAGGAGGAGGTACCACATGATAAATCAAATGCAGTTCAGCCTATTGGAAAATATTTTAACAGTCCTGTTTTTGATAGCGGTCGTTCTCTGGATCTGTTACCCAGACGGTTTACCTCCAGAACACCAATGCGGCGACGGGACTGGTAGAAACAGAAGCGGTGCATCAGATTACTTTTCAGGACATGGAGCATCCGAAAAAATGCGTCACCTTGGAAACAGATGATACTGTTTTTTCAACGTTGAAAGAGGGAGAGCAGGGGAAATTAGTGTTCCGTGGCAGCCGGCTGATGTCCTTTGGGGCATTGCAATCGCAAAATCATAAGGATTATAAATTCAAAGGGATTTCTTAACAGACCATTTTGACCACCAGTTCCGGATTAGGGAACCGGTGGTTTTTTATTTCCGGCAAAGCCCTATCCCTTGTATTTTTTGCTTTTCCAAACACAAAATCTATGATATACTTAAGACAATAATGTGTTGAGAAGGAGTTCCAGTTCATGGCAAAAGACAATAATTATGACGCCTCGAGTATTACCGTCCTGGAAGGCTTAGAAGCGGTAAGAAAGAGACCCGGAATGTATATCGGCAGTGTCTCCACCAAAGGTCTGAATCACTTAATCTATGAGATTGTAGATAATTCTGTGGACGAGCATCTGGCCGGATACTGTGATACGATAAAAGTAACATTAGAAGCGGATGGCTCCGCCACGGTAGAAGACAACGGACGTGGTATTCCCGTTGGAATGCACGAAAAAGGAATCAGCGCGGAGCGTCTGGTATTCACAACTCTGCATGCCGGCGGTAAATTCGATAATTCCGCATATAAGACCAGCGGTGGTCTGCACGGCGTAGGTTCCTCTGTGGTAAATGCCCTTTCCACAAAGCTGACCGTCAGAGTCAAGAGTGGCGGCTGCATTTATGAGGATCGTTATGAGCGAGGTATTCCCGCGATGGATCTGGTAGACGGTCTGCTCCCTGTGGTGGGCAAGACAAGAGAGACCGGTACGACTATTAACTTCCTGCCGGATGACACCATCTTTGACAAGACCCGTTTCAAGGAAGATGAGGTTAAGAGCCGCCTTCATGAGACCGCTTATCTGAACCCGAAGCTTACGATCATTTTCGAAGATAAGAGAAAAGAAGAACCGGAAAAAGTCACCTACCATGAGCCGGAAGGCATTATTGGCTTCATAAAAGACATGAACCGTTCCAAAGAGACCGTCCATGATGTCATTTTCTTTTCCGGTGAGAGCGAAGGCATCTCCGTGGAAGTGGCATTCCAGTATGTGAATGAATTCCACGAGAATGTACTGGGCTTCTGTAATAACATTTATAACTCCGAGGGCGGTACCCACCTTACCGGTTTCAAGACCCAGTTCACAAATGTTATTAATACTTACGCCAGAGAATTAAATATTCTGAAGGAAAAGGATGCAAACTTTACCGGTGCCGATGTCAGGAACGGAATGACCGCCGTGGTATCCATCAAGCATCCGGATCCCCGTTTTGAAGGACAGACCAAGACAAAGTTAGATAATCAGGATGCTGCCAAGGCTGTGGCTAAGGTGACAGGTGAAGAGATCGTAAGATTTTTTGACCGCAATCTGGAGACTTTAAAGAGCATCATCGGCTGTGCGGAAAAGGCGGCCAAGATCCGTAAGACCGAAGAAAAAGCGAAGACCAATATGCTGACCAAGCAGAAGTTCTCCTTTGATTCCAACGGAAAACTGGCGAACTGCGAGTCCAGAGATCCCTCCAAATGTGAAATCTTCATCGTAGAGGGTGACTCTGCGGGAGGAAGTGCCAAGACAGCGAGAAACCGTATGTATCAGGCAATCCTGCCTATCCGCGGTAAGATCCTGAACGTTGAGAAAGCCAGTATCGATAAAGTGCTTGCGAATGCGGAGATCAAGACCATGATCAATGCTTTCGGCTGCGGATTTTCCGAGGGCTACGGCAATGATTTTGATATTACCAAATTACGTTATGACAAGATCATCATCATGGCGGATGCCGATGTGGACGGTGCGCATATTTCCACATTGTTACTGACCTTATTCTACCGTTTCATGCCGGATCTGATCTTTGAAGGTCACGTATACATAGCCATGCCTCCCTTATATAAGGCCATGCCATCCAAAGGGGAAGAAAAATATCTGTATGACGACAAAGCACTGGAAAAGTATCGTAAGACCCATAAGGGTCCCTTTACCTTACAGCGATACAAAGGTCTGGGTGAGATGGATGCCGAACAGCTGTGGGAGACCACGCTGGATCCGGAACGCAGACTGTTAAAATTAGTGGAGATTGAGGATGCGCGCATGGCTTCCGAGATGACCGAGCTTCTCATGGGTACGGATGTACCGCCCAGAAAAGCCTTTATTTACGATCACGCGACAGATGCGGAGCTTGATATTTAATATCAGATATCAGAAGAACGGAGATTAGAAATGGACGACAGCAGAATCATAAAAACAGAATACTCCGAGGAGATGCAGAAATCGTTCATCGACTATGCCATGAGCGTTATCATTGCCAGAGCCCTGCCGGATGTCAGAGACGGTCTGAAGCCGGTACAGAGAAGAACCCTCTACGATATGCACGAGCTGGGGATCCGCTATGACCGTCCCTACCGTAAAAGTGCCCGTATCGTAGGGGATACCATGGGTAAATATCATCCCCACGGTGACAGTTCCATCTATGAGGCACTGGTAGTCATGAGCCAGGATTTCAAAAAAGGCATGCCTCTGATCGACGGTCACGGCAATTTCGGCAACATCGAAGGTGACGGAGCCGCTGCCATGCGTTATACCGAGGCAAGACTGCAGAAAGTGACCCAGGAAGCTTTCCTGGCGGATCTGGATAAGGATGTGGTAGATTTTGTACCGAATTTCGATGAGACGGAAAAGGAACCTTCCGTACTGCCGGTAAAGATCCCGAACCTTTTAGTCAACGGATCGGAGGGTATCGCCGTAGGTATGGCTACCAGCATTCCTCCTCACAACCTTGGAGAAGTCATTGATGCCGTAAAAGCTTATATGCTGAATAACGAGATTACCACAAAAGAACTGATGCGTTACCTGAAGGGGCCGGATTTCCCTACCGGCGGCATCGTTATTAATAAAGATGAACTGGAAGATATCTACGAGACCGGAACCGGTAAGATCAAGCTGCGTGGCAAGGTAGAATTCCAAAAAGGAAAAGCCGGCAAGACCAATGTGGTGATCACGGAGATCCCTTATACCATGATCGGTGCCAATATTGCAAAATTTTTATCCGATGTAGCAGCCCTGTCCGAGACAAAGAAGACCCAGGATATCGTGGATATATCCAACCAGTCCTCCAAGGAGGGCATCCGCATTGTGATCGAACTGCGCAAGGATGCCGATCCGGAGAACTTTGTAAATATGCTTTATAAGAAGACCCGCTTGGAAGATACCTTCGGTGTCAATATGCTCGCCATTGCAAACGGCAGACCGGAGACCATGGGCTTAAAGCAGATCATCAAGGCGAATGTGGATTTCCAGTTTGAAGTAGCCACCAGAAAATATACCAATCTGCTTGCCAAAGAAATGGAGCGTAAGGAGATTCAGGAGGGTCTGATCAAGGCCTGCAATGTGATCGATCTTGTCATTGAAATTTTACGTGGTTCCAAAGATCGAGCCATGGCAAAGGCCTGCCTTGTAGAAGGCAAGGTGGACGGGATCAAGTTCAAGTCCAAAGAATCAAAGATCATGGCAGCCCAGCTGATGTTCACCGAGAAACAGGCGAACGCTATCTTAGAGATGCGTCTGTATAAGCTGATCGGTCTGGAACTGGAAGCATTGATAAACGAGCACGAAGAGACCATGGCGAATATCTATCGCTACGAAGACATACTGGACCGCAGAGATTCCATGGCACAGGTCATCATGAATGAACTGGATGGATTTAAAAAGGAATACAGCCATCCCCGCAAGACTGTCATTGAGAACGGTCAGGAAGCGGTCTACAAGGAAAAAGAGCTGGAAGAGATGGATGTGGTATTTCTCATGGATCGATTCGGCTATGCCAAGACTGTGGATGTCTCCACCTACGAGCGGAATAAAGAAGCTGCAGATGCAGAAAATAAATACATCTTCACCTGTAAAAATACCGGAAGGATCTGCCTGTTCACCAACACCGGACAGATGCATACCATCAAGGTGCTGGATCTGCCTTACGGCAAGTTCCGTGAGAAAGGCACACCCATTGACAATGTAAGTAACTTCAGTCAGAAGAACGAGGAGATCATATACATCACCAGCCAGAAGGAGCTGAATCTGTGCCGGGTAATCTTCGCCACCGCCCAGTCCATGTTAAAAGTGGTAGACGGTGGGGAATTCGATGTGACCAAACGTACCGTTGCCGCTACGAAGCTGGCGGAGGGTGACTGCGTTGTCAGTGTTGCCGCCCTGACAGACCAGCGGAACATCGTATTGCAGACCAGGGGAGGATTTTTCCTGCGCTTCTCCATCGATGAGATCCCCGAGAAAAAGAAAGGTGCCATCGGTGTCCGCGGTATGAAACTGGCTGACAAGGATGTAGTGGAAAACGTATATTATACCAAAAATGCCGTAGAGACTACCATTGAATATAAGGGTAAGGATCTCATCCTGAATAATCTGAAACTTGGAAAACGTGACAGCAAAGGCACCAAAGTCAGAGTGTAACTTTTTAGTAGAATCATTCATAAAAACATTTATAGAGAAAACGGAGAGTGATCATATGAGAGTCATTGCGGGAACTGCAAGAAGTCTGCCCCTTAAGACTCCGGAAGGAATGGATACCAGACCCACCACCGACCGGATCAAGGAAACCCTTTTTAATATGCTGCAGACCTATATTCCGGACTGTGTGTTCGTGGATATTTTCAGTGGCAGCGGCGGCATCGGTATTGAGGCATTGAGCCGTGGTGCCAGAAAAGCATATTTTATCGAAAATGCCCCGAAGGCATTAGCATGTATCGAGGATAATCTGACATTTACGAAAATGAAAGACCGTGCTATAGTATTAAAGCAGGATGCCTGTGCAGGACTGACAGGTATCTATGAAAAGCACGTGGATGTCATCTTCATGGATCCTCCCTACGATCAGGAGCAGGAGCGCAGAGTGTTAGAGCAGCTGCGTTATGCAAAATATGTCTCCGAAGAGACCCTGATCCTCGTAGAGGCTTCTCTGCATACCGATTTTTCCTATGCAGAAGATCTGGGCTTTGAAGTGATCCGCGAGAAAAAATACAAAACCAACAAGCATGTGTTCCTTCGCAGGAAGTAACACTGAAAGGTGTGATTTTTATGAAAAGAGCTGTTTACACCGGAAGCTTTGATCCTGTCACCAACGGGCATATGGATATCATAAGACGGGCAGCCGAAATATTTGATGTTCTGATCGTCAGTGTTTTGAATAATAAAGAAAAGACCCCGTTGTTTTCTGTAGAAGAACGTGTTAAGATACTTAAAGAAGCTACAAAAGATCTGCCCAATGTGCAGATTGACAGTTTCAGCGGTCTTTTGGTAGATTATGCCAGAGAAAAGGATCTGCATGTCATCGTCAGAGGCTTGCGGGCCATTACGGATTTTGAGTATGAACTGCAGATGGCGCAGACGAACCGAATGTTATCCCATGAGAAAATAGACACGGTATTTCTGACCACCAGCCTGGAATACGCATATCTCAGTTCTTCTGCGATAAAACAGATCGCCAGCTTTGACGGAGATATTACCCCTTGTGTTCCGGATTTTGTGGCGGATCTGATTTATGACAAATATCGTCAGAAAAAACTTTCAGAGAATAGTGATGTGTAAATAAGGAGAGTTTCATGAGCAGCAGAATCGAACAGGTAATTGATGAAATAGAAGAATACATTGAAGGTTGTAAGCCGAAGTTCATGTCCAGCACAGAGATCATCGTCAACAAGGATGAGATTGATGAGTTACTGCGGGAGCTGCGCATGAAGACTCCGGATGAGATCAAGCGTTATCAGAAGATCATCAGCAATAAGGAAGCAATCTTAAACGATGCCAAAGCCAAAGCAGAAGCTCTGATCAACGAAGCCACGGTTCATACCAATGAGCTGATCAACGAGCATGAGATCATGCAGCAGGCATATGCCCAGGCGAATGAGGTCGTCACAATGGCAAGCAAGCAGGCACAGGAGATCTTAGATAATGCGACGATTGAGGCCAACAATGTAAAATCCGCTGCCATGCAGTACATGGATGATATGCTGGCCCATCTGGAAAATATTATTGCTTCCTCTACCCAGCAGGCAAGTGCAAATTACGATGCCCTGATCGGCAACCTGAACCAGTATCGTGATATTATCCAATCCAACCGCAGTGAACTTCATCCGGCAGATGAGGATCTGGAGGATGTGGATGTTCCCGCAGGCGGAACTGACAATCTCGATGTCATGTAATCATATAATAATGATGCCAGGGTCAAAAG
>DLZQ01000049.1:0-29742 GCA_003447295.1 Lachnospiraceae bacterium | reverse complement strand
AATCCCACGATATGCGAATATTGGGTGGGATTGTGGGAGTGCGTAGCACGGAACAATCCGCAGGCATCAAAATCGGGGGCTTTTGACCCCGACATCATATTAATCATAAGAAACCAGTTTTCTGTAGAAAGCTGGTTTTTTAAAAATAAAGGAATCAAGAGAATGAAAGTAAGCAATATACAAAAAGGGCTGTTAGTCAGGACAATGATCTGTGCGGTCAGTCTTGCTGCAGCCTGTTTTTTTGAAGCTTCCCTGAACGTTCAGGCAGCGCCAAGAGCACAGGAGACGGGAGAGAGGGTCACTGTTGTCATCGATCCCGGACACGGCGGCGACAACGAAGGAACCCTGGAGGGAATTACCAAAGAGAAGGAAATGACCATGGTGACTGCCCTGGCCATGTATGAGGAACTGACAAAATACGACAATGTGGATGTCTACCTGACCCATACCGACGATGTATCCATGTCGTTGGCAGACCGCGCACAGTTTGCTGCGGAGCGGAATGCGGATTTTCTGTTCAGCATTCATTATAACGCTTCCGTAGATCATGATCTGTTCGGTTCCGAGGTATGGATCTCTTCCGTACAGCCCTACAATGCCTACGGTTACCAGTTCGGCTGGGAACAGATGCAGCAGATGAAAGAAATGGGACTTTTTTTACGCGGTGTGAAGACGAAGCTTAAGGATAACGGAGATGATTATTACGGAATCATAAGAGAAAGTACTGCCAGAGGGATTCCGTCCGCCATCATTGAACACTGCCATGTAGATGAGGGCAGGGATATTCCGTATTGCCAGACGGAAGAGGACTGGAAACGGTTTGGCAGAGAGGATGCGTTGTCCGTTGCAAAATACTTCGGATTGTCTAGTGCAGACACGGGTGTCGATTACAGTGCTTCGGCAGATGCGCTTCCCGAAGTCTCCCTGCAGTCCATTCTGCCCGCCACCATACGAGATAAGACGGAACCGGATATTTGTCTTCTGTCACTGCTCAATGCAGATTATGACACCGGTGAGGTGACTTTGGAAGTCACGGGAACAGATTATGACTGTCCCATGATGTACTATGATTACAGTACAGACGGTGGCAGGACATATTCCGAGCTACAGCCCTGGCCGGATCTGGATATTATGTCAGGAACCTTTCCCGACACCTTTACCTTTTCACTTAACTTTACGAAGGGCGAGCAGCCGGTGATCACCGTCAGAGGATACAATCAGGCGGATCTATTTACCGAGAGTGCTTCCATCACCTTTGATAAGCCGTTTGTTGATCAGGAAAAGGCAGCCAAAGAAGCCTTGGAAGCAAGCCTTGCGGCAGAAGAAGCCGCTTCCCTGGAGAATGCCTCCAAAGACAGTACTTCCGATTCCGTAATTACCATGGCGGATGCCGCTGGAAATAATGGCATATTCCAGGTGTTGAATGATAAAAAGCAAGTGAATTTCGGTGTGTTTCTGATCATTTGCGGAATTTTGGCTGCTCTGCTTCTCGTGATATTTCTGCTATATCAGATCCAGCTTAGCAGACATAAGAAGCGCAGACGTAGAAATCATAATAAAAATCAGAATAGAAATCAGAGCAGAAATGTATCCGGAGACAGAAGCCGCCATCCCAGGTAATAGAATGCAGTAAGCAGTGTCAGAACGAGCTTATGAATAATGTATTTTTTCAGAGAAAGGCCCGTATTCCGGATACAGCCTGCTGTCTGGACGATACAGCTTAAGCCCCCAAACGGAAGTAACAGTAAAGTATATAACGGATATCGTCCCTCTAACAGCTGCAGCCCTCCGGTGATTTCCAAAAGTGGCGCAAGGAGATGACTTTGGCGCAGGAAAATCCTGGGAAGCAGATTCAGCAGATTGAAAAAGATCATATATCCTCCAAGCTGCAGAATACTTAAGCCTGCGGCATTCACAGCATCGTCCAAAGCATCCGGCAGGGATGCCCTGACAGAGGACTGGGTTACAGGCTTTGAAACCATAGAAGTATCCTGCAGACGCGTGCGATAGATCGTATATCTTAAGAATAGTCCGTAGATAACAGGAATGCCGTACATCCCCATAAGATAGGGCAGCTTAAGCGTCCGGTGCAGCAAAGGCAGCACAAATCCCAAAAAATAAACCGGTCCGAAATTATTGCAAAAGGCCAAAAGGAATTGTCCCTCCGCTACAGAAAGCTCCTGCCTGTTACGAAACTCAGCCGTCGTACGTGCACCCATGGGAAAGCCACATAAAAAGCCCATAAGGATCGTATAAACCGCAGGATCGGATATCCGGAACAGTTTACCGAAAAAAGGTCTTATGGGACGGATAAGACTTTCCACCAGCCCCATGCGGATCAGCGTTCCGGACAGAACCATAAACGGGAAAAGCACCGGAACCATTTTTTCATACCAGAGTCTCAACCCCAGGGCTGCATAGGCAAGACTTAAGGACGAATTCGTCAACATACAGAATGTCAAAAATACAAAGAAAAAAACGTCCATTATTTTTTTCATGGAGGTTCCTGTTAAGCGGTTTGTATACTATATGCCAAAATGAAATAAATAGAAATGATAGAAAGTGAAAAGTTCATGCGTCTGGATAAATTTTTATGTGAAAATAATATAGGAACCAGAAGCCAGGTAAAGGATGCCATCCGAAAAGGGATGGTAACGATCAACGGCACGGTTGCCAAAAAACCGGAAGAAAAAATAGAGGAAACCAAAGACATCATCGCCTTTCAGGGGCAGGAACTGCGGTATCAAAAATATGTCTATTATATGCTGAATAAGCCGGAGGGAGTTGTCTCTGCCACCAATGACAATACGGCACCTACCGTGTTAGAGCTGCTTCCCGCACAGAGCAGAAAGGATCTGTTCCCGGTGGGAAGACTGGATAAGGATACCACAGGGCTTTTACTCTTAACCAACGACGGTGCCCTGGCACACGACCTGCTGTCACCCAAAAAACATGTGGATAAAACTTATCTGGTGCAGCCAGATCATCCTCTCTCCGAGGAAGATATCCACCGTCTGGAAGAGGGGCTTGATATTGGAGATGACAAACCGACTGCCCCCGCAAAAGCGGTGATCACTCCGGACGGCGATCTGCTGCTTACAATTCACGAAGGCAGATTTCATCAGGTCAAAAGAATGTTACAGGCAGTGGGAAATCAGGTATGTGCACTGGAGAGAGTATCCTTCGGACCGCTGACCCTTGATCCCTCCCTTCCACGAGGAGCGCATCGTGCATTGACAGAAGAAGAGATCTGCGCACTGGCTAACACACAGAATCAGAAGAAATAAGCTACAAAAGGAGATGATTTTAAATGCAATTGAAAAGAATGTTTTCCACAGATGCTGTAAAAGGAACCAGAGGGTATCTTCGTACCCAGAAAAATTATGAGATTATAAGAACCGTGCTTTATTTTGCCATCTCTCTTGCACTGTTTATCGCCGGCTGGGTCAGCACCGGAAGCAGAGAGAACCTGTTAACCATCGTGGCGGTACTGGGATGTCTTCCGGCATGTAAAAGCCTGGTGGAAATGTTCATGTATTTACGTTACAAGGGCTGTGATGAGCGGGATGCCTCTTTGATCGCGGCACATACACAAGGACTTACCGGACTCTACGACTGTGTATTTACTTCTTATGAAAAGAATTTCTGTATTCATCATCTGACCGTCTGCGGCAATACGATCTGTGGATACACTGCGGACCCGAAGTTCGAGGAGCAGGCTTTTAACAAACACATTCAGGCTATTCTGAAAAAAGACAATTACAGAGAGACTTCTGTGAAAATATTTAACGATCTGGATAAATACGTAAAACGCTGCGAACAGTTAAAGGAACTGCCCACACAGCCGGAACTGACGTCGGGAATCTGCCAGACCTTAAAGAGTGTGTCTCTGTAACCTATTTTCTTTATATACTTTTAAGGAGTGGTGTCTTATGCAGTTACTTACCATCGGCAAAAATCAGGCAGGACAGCGCCTGGATAAATATTTAAAAAAAGCTCTGCCCGGCGCAGGCACCGGATTTTTATATAAAATGCTGCGCAAGAAAAACATTACATTAAATGGAAAAAAGGCAGAGGGAAAAGAAATTCTTACCGAAGGGGATGAAGTAAAATGCTTTTTCTCCGAGGAGACATTTGCTTCCCTGTCCGGTACTAAGAGTGCGGAAGATACTTCCGATTACCGAAAGGCATACCATTTGCTAAGGGATGTCTGTGTCATTTACGAGGATGATGATATCTTATTATTGAGCAAGCCTGCCGGGGTTCTGACGCAGAAGGCAAAACCGGAAGATCTTTCCCTGAATGAATGGCTGATCGGGCATCTATTGGAGACCGGAGCTATAAAAGAAGCGGATCTTGCCACGTTCCATCCTTCCGTCTGCAACCGTCTTGACCGCAATACCAGTGGCATCGTATTATGCGGCAAGACGTTAGCGGGATCCCAGGACTTAAGCCGCATCATTAAGGACCGAACGGTTCGAAAATACTATCAGACGATCTGCAAAGGTAAGATTTTACAGGAAAGCACGTTAGAAGGCTACCTGTCCAAGGATGAGCACACCAATACTGTAAAGGTGTACGCCAAGAAACCGGAAAGAACGGAAGAGGCTTCTTATATTCAGACGATCTATACTCCGGAAGCCGTGGCGGGAGACTATACCCTGTTAACTGTGGAGCTGGTCACCGGTAAAACCCATCAGATCCGTGCCCATCTGGCGAGCACCGGGCATCCGTTACTCGGCGATACGAAATACGGAGATCCCAGGCTGAACCGTAAAATGCAGTCCGAATTTTCCCTGCGCCATCAGCTTCTGCATGCCGGGAAGGTCTGCTTCCCGGAGGGAGAAAAAGGAGCTCTTGCAAAAGTAAGCGGCAGGACCTTTACAGCCCCGCTTCCCGGTAAATTTGCTATGATCTTACAGGCACTGAATCTGATACCGGATACTGCCTGCTAGAAAGGATACACGAAATGGCTACATGGAACACCCGCGGACTCCGCGGATCCACACTGGAGGATATGGTTAACCGTACCAATGAAAAATATGCGGAAGCCGGGCTTGCCCTGATCCAGAAAATCCCCACACCCATCACTCCGATAAAAATGGATAAGGAGAGCCGCCAGATCACGCTGGCTTTTTTCGAGCAGAAGAGTACTGTTGATTATATCGGTGCAGTACAGGGTATCCCTGTATGCTTTGATGCCAAGGAATGTGCGGTGGATACCTTTTCCCTGCAGAATATCCATCCCCATCAGGTAGAATTCATGCGGCAGTTCGAAAAGCAGGGCGGCATCGCTTTTTTCCTGATCTTTTACAGCCACAAGGATCTGTTGTATTATCTGCCTTATGAGATGCTTCGGTTTTTCTGGGACAGGGCAAATGACGGCGGCAGGAAAAGCTTCCGGTTCGAAGAACTGAATCCGGAATATATTCTTCCGAAACATCAGGGAATTCTGGTGCCTTATCTGGATATTCTGAAAAAAGATCTGGAAGACAGAGAAGAATAATTTAATGAAGAAGCGCTTGACACAGCGAAAGTCTCCGCTTATACTACAAATAGTTTCATATGCTATCATGATAATGAGGTAGCACGTTAATATAGTAAAGTATATGAATTGAGGATGCATTATGAATAACAGATTATTACATACGCCGGAAGGTGTCCGGGATATTTACGGCAAAGAATATGCCAGGAAACTGGCAGTGGAACAGAAGCTGCAGAAGGCGATCCATTGCTTCGGATATGAGGATATTCAGACACCCTCCATTGAATTTTTCGATGTATTTTCCAAGGAGATCGGAACCACACCCAGCAAGGAGCTTTATAAGTTTTTTGACAAGGAAGGAAATACATTGGTGCTGAGACCGGACTTTACCCCTTCCATTGCCCGTTGTGCAGCCAAATATTTCATGGAAGAGAAGGTTCCTCTTCGCTTCAGTTATAACGGCAATACTTTCACCAACACCTCCAATCTGCAGGGTAAATTAAAAGAAGTGACACAGATGGGTGCGGAACTCATTGGCGATCCTTCCGTAGAAGCAGATGCGGAAGTCATCAGTATGGTCATCGAGGCACTGAAGAGTGCGGGACTTACCAGATTCCAGGTAACCATCGGTGAGGTAGACTATTTTCGCGGACTCTGTGAGGAAGCCGGTCTTGATGAGGATACCGAGAGAGAACTCCGTTCCTGCATCTCAGGCAAGAACTTTTTCGCTGCCCAGGAACTGTTAGAGCAGAAACAGATCCCGGAGCCCTATCACAGTATTTTATTAAAGCTTGCCGATATGTTCGAGGATATGGAATCCTTAGAGGCTGCCAAGGCGTTAGCGAAAAATGAGCGTTCCTTACAGGCGATTGCCCGACTGGAAAAATTAATGGAGCGTTTAGAGCAGTACAATGTGGCGGAATATATTTCCTTTGATCTCGGAATGCTCAGCAAATACCAGTATTATACCGGCGTGGTCTTCAAGGCATATACTTACGGCATCGGTGATGCAGTAGTAAAGGGCGGTCGTTACGACAATCTCCTTCGTAAATTCGGCAAAGATGCCGCAGCAATCGGCTTCGTCATCGTCATTGATGATCTGTTGGAGGCACTGTCCCGTCAGAAAGTCGATATTGCGATTCCCGCTTCCGGCAAGGTATTGTATTACAATGTGGAAGATGAAGCAGACTATCGGGCAAAGCTTGCTGAAGCCATGAAGTTAAGAAAAGAAGGAATTCCCACCGTGCTTTCTCCGGAAAATAAAAAAGCTGAGGAGGTAAGGCAGTAATGAGTGAAGAAAGATATCTTACCTTTGCCCTTGGCAAGGGCAGACTTGCGAAGAAAACGCTGGAACTTTTTGAAAAGATCGGTATTACCTGTGAAGAGATGAAAGACAAAGATACCAGAAAGCTGATCTTCGTCAACGAAGAATATAAGCTTCGCTTTTTCCTGGCAAAGGGTCCCGATGTCCCCACTTACGTGGAATACGGTGCCGCCGATATCGGTGTGGTCGGTAAGGACACGATCTTAGAAGAGAACCGTAACGTCTACGAGGTACTGGATCTCGGATTTGGCAAATGCCGGATGTGTGTCTGTGGTCCCGCTTCCGCCAGAGAGTTGTTAAAGCACCATGAGCGTATCCGGGTAGCAAGCAAATATCCCAATATTGCCAGAGAATATTTTTACAATAAAAAGCATCAGACCGTGGACATCATCAAATTAAACGGGTCTGTGGAGTTAGGTCCTCTGGTAGAGTTATCCGATGTCATCGTGGATATTGTGGAGACCGGTTCCACCTTAAAAGAAAACGGTCTGGAAGTCTTGGAAGAGGTGTGCCCTCTGTCCGCACGTATGATCGTCAATCCGGTGAGCATGCAGATGGAGGCCGACCGGATCCGTAAACTGGTAGGTGCCATCCGCGAGCAGTTAAAAGCACAGCCGTAACAAGACAGATCAGAAAATAGAGCAGATAAATCACAGCATATTGATTAGGAGAGTACCGTTATGAGAATCGTAGCATTGGATAAAGAATCAAAACAGAGTATTTTGAACGACCTCTTAAAGAGAAGTCCGAATAACTACTCTCAGTACGAAAGCACCGTGAATCAGATCATAGACAGAGTTCGTGCCGAGGGTGATCAGGCTTTATTCGATTATACCCTGCAGTTCGATAAGTTTACATTAACCGCAGAAAACATTCGTGTCACGAAAGAAGAGATTGCAGAGGCTTATGCGCAGATGGATGAAAACCTGATTGATGTGATCCGTCAGTCTGCGGAAAATATCCGTGTTTTTCACCAGAAGCAGCTTCGTAACAGCTGGTTCGATGCAAAGCCGGACGGTACCATCTTAGGCATGAAGATCACGGCTATCGAAAGAGCCGGTGTCTATGTTCCCGGTGGAAAGGCAGCTTATCCTTCCAGCGTATTGATGAATGTAATCCCTGCGAAAGTAGCCGGTGTAGATGAGATCATTATGACCACTCCTCCCGGAAAAGACGGAAAAGTCAATCCCGGTACCTTAGTAGCTGCTGATATTGCCGGTGTAGACACCATTTATAAAGTGGGCGGGGCGCAGGCTATCGCCGCTATGGCATTCGGAACCGAGTCCGTCCCTAAGGTCGATAAGATCACCGGCCCCGGCAACATCTTTGTAGCCCTTGCCAAAAAGGCCGTCTATGGCTATGTGAGCATTGATTCCATTGCCGGTCCCAGCGAGATTCTGGTATTGGCGGATGAGACTGCGACCCCCAGATATGTTGCGGCAGATCTTCTGTCCCAGGCAGAGCATGACGAGCTGGCAAGCGCCATCCTGATCACGACTTCCAAGGAGCTTGCCGAGAAGGTATCCAAGGAAGTGGACGGTTTTGTCAAAGTCTTAGAGCGTGCTCCCATTATTCAGAAGTCGTTGGACAATTACGGCTACATTCTGCTGGCTGACAATATGGAAGATGCGATCGATGCAGCTAACGCCATTGCCTCTGAGCACCTTGAGATCATTACAAAGAATCCGTTCGACACCATGACCCGTATCCGCAATGCCGGTGCGATTTTCTTAGGAGAGTATGCTTCCGAGCCTTTGGGAGATTATTTTGCAGGTCCGAACCACATTCTGCCTACCAACGGCACCGCAAGATTTTTCTCACCGGTAAATGTAGATGATTTCATCAAAAAGACCAGTATCATTTCTTATTCCAGACAGGCACTGGAAAAGGTACATACACAGATCGAGACTTTTGCGAAGAGCGAAGGCTTGACCGCACACGCAAACAGTATTAAAGTTAGATTTGAAGATTAGGAGACACTATGGAACGAAGAGCATCTGTGACCCGAACAACAAAAGAGACCGATATCGCCATCACCTTGAATCTGGACGGCAGTGGAAAAGCGGATCTGTCTACCGGCATCGGATTTTTTGATCATATGCTGGACGGCTTTGCCAGACACGGCTTTTTTGATCTGGACTGCAAGGTAAAGGGAGACTTACAGGTGGACGGACACCATACGGTGGAGGACACCGGTATCGTCTTAGGCGAGGCCATTAAAAAAGCGGTGGGAGACAAGAAGGGCATCAACCGTTACGGTTATTTTATCCTGCCTATGGATGAAGTGCTTGCTTTATGTGCCGTTGACTTAAGCGGTCGTCCTTATCTTAATTTTGAATGTGAATTCACCGTACCGAAGGTAGGGGAACTGGATACTGAGCTGGTGAAGGAATTTTTCTATGCCGTATCATACAGCGCCGGTATGAACTTACATATTAAGATGCTGTCTGCGGGCAACAATCACCATATGATCGAAGCCATGTTCAAGGCATTTGCCAAGGCTCTGGATCAGGCTGTTTCCTATAACCCGAAGGTAACGGGCATCTTAAGTACCAAAGGAAGTCTGTAAGAAAATACGTGCCTGAGGTCCGTACCCTGCAGGCATAGAAAAACGCGAGGATTACTATGATCATCAAGAAATTTGTTCCCTGTATTTATTTATATCATGAGCATGCGGTGAGAAACCTTACGGATACTACCATCGTAGACACAGATCCTGTCCGTCTGGCGGATTATTACTGTGAGCACAATGCGGATGAGCTGATCGTGTTCGATATGTCTGAGCAAGATGCTGAGCATGACGCTGCTCTGGATATCATCAAGGATATCTGTGCCAAAGCAGAAGTAGATGTCATCGGTGCCGGTAATGTAAAGCGCATGGAGGACATTAAGAAATTACTTTATGCCGGATGTAAAAAGGCAGTTCTCGACTATGAGAAAGAGAGTAATATTGAGATCACGGAGGAAGTCTCCCTGAAATTCGGCAAGGAGAAGATACTGATCTCCTATAATGATCCCGCCGTTTTGGAATTACATAAAGAGAAAATTGAAAAGTATGTCTCTGCCATGATCCTGATGAATCCTCACCAGATCCGGGAGACGCAGAGTATTCTGTCCCTTCCTTTTTTTGTGCAGATCAATCAGGTAGCACTGAACAAGCTGTTGGAGATCTTCGCATATGAAAATGTATGCGGCATCACCGGCAATACCATCAACGATAATGTAAAAGAGATCGTTGCCTTGAAGGATCTGTGCCGGGAAAATGATATTCCCATCGAATCCTTCCAGGCTGCTTACAAGTGGGAAGATTTCAAGAAAAACAGTGACGGCATGGTACCTGTTGTCGTGCAGGATTACCGTACCCAGGAAGTTCTGATGATGGCTTACATGAATGAGGAAGCTTACGAGCAGACACTGAAGCTGGGCAAGATGACTTACTACAGCAGAAGCAGACAGGAACTGTGGCTGAAGGGACTGACCAGCGGTCATTACCAGTATGTGAAGGAACTGGTGGCTGACTGCGATATGGATACGATCCTTGCAAAAGTATCCCAGATCGGTGCTGCCTGCCATACCGGCAGCAAGAGTTGTTTCTTTAATGAGATCACAAAAAAGGATTACGAAGAAAGCAACAACCCCTTACAGGTATTCGAGGAAGTCTTCGATGTGATCAAGGATCGTAAGATACACCCCAAGGAGGGTTCTTATACCAATTATTTATTTGACAAGGGCATTGATAAGATCCTTAAGAAATTGGGTGAAGAGGCGACAGAGATCGTAATTGCCGCTAAAAATCCCAATCCCAATGAAGTCAAATACGAGATCAGTGATTTCCTGTATCATATGATGGTACTGATGGCAGAAAAAGACGTCACCTGGGAAGAGATCACCACAGAACTCGCAAATCGTTAGCTACTGTCTCCACCCAGTTCTTCAGACCGGCACCATAATCGACTCCGGTCACATACTGAAAGATCTGATCCATGGAGATACCCGCAAGGCATTTCTTATTTTGATCCAATAACAGAATCGTCAGAAACAATACTCCGGCCAGAGCAAGACGAATCCGGAAGGTACCGCCGCCATGCGATGCGGTCTCCGACAGATCCTCCTGCTCCGGCTTTATTTCTGTCTGTCTGCGCATCTGCTGCAAAAGTTGTGCTGTATTCTTATCATCCAATGGTTCCAAAAATGTCCCTCCCCTATATGACCATGCTTTGCAGTTCATATTTATGTGTCTTTTGGTACTGGCAGAACTTATTTTTATAAGGTATAATAAAATAATAATGAAATCATTCCGGGAGAGATCATGGCAGAACAGACAGGAAAAGAATTAGCAGATAAAATACAAAAGAATATTCAAAAGGTGCTGGTAGGCAAGGAAAAAGTAACAGAGCTTCTGCTTACCGCACTGATCGCCGACGGGCATGTGCTGTTAGAAGATGTTCCCGGTACCGGCAAGACCAAGCTAGCCAAGGCACTGGCAAAGTCTCTGGATGTGCAGTTCTCCCGGGTGCAGTTCACTCCGGATCTGTTGCCGGGCGACATCACGGGCATCAATGTCTATGACCGACAGAAGAATGAATTCACCCTGCGAAAAGGTCCGGTATTTACCAATATTCTGCTGGCGGACGAATTGAATCGTGCCACACCCAGGACCCAGGCGGGGCTGTTAGAGTGCATGGAAGAGCGGCAGGTGACCATCGATGGCGTGTCCTATACGCCTGGAGAGCCGTTTTTCGTCATTGCCACAGAGAACCCCATAGAAAGTGCGGGAGTATTCCCCTTGCCAGAGGCGCAGTTAGACCGTTTTCTTATGAAACTGTCCATGAATCTTCCGGACAAGGAAGAGGAACTGCGGATTCTGGAATTATACATGGAAGAAGATCCCTTACAGAGCTTAGTATCTGTTGTTAGCCCAAAAGAGTTGTTGGAAGCCCGTAGGGAAGCAGCAAAAGTATTTGTTCATCCCTGCATCCGGGAATATATGGTACAGATCGTGGAAGCCACACGAAATGCGGAAGGGATTCTTGCCGGTGTCAGCCCCAGAGGTACCCTCGGTCTGTTACGCTGTGTGAAAGCCTATGCTTACTTACAGGGACGGAAGTATTGTCTGCCGGATGATGTCCGTATTCTTGCGGTTCCGGTACTGGCTCACAGACTGGTATGCGGTATGGGGGCTTTTGCCGGCACGAACGCCGGAAGGATAGAGGCAATTCTATCCTCCATTCCCGTGCCCACAGAAAGGTTTGAGCCATGATACAACTGCTGGGAATTCTTGTAGTTGCCCTGCTTTTGTATCTGGGACAGAAAACGATCTATCAGAAAGTATGGCATAAGAACTTAAGGGTTCGCCTGTCTTTTCAGGAAGAAGGCATCTGGGAAGGACAGGAAAGTACCCTGTCAGAGATCCTAGAGAATCAGAAAAAGCTTCCCCTTACCATGCTGAAAGTCAAATTTCAGACCGACAGACATCTGTTGTTTGCAGACACCAAAGGTTCCCGCACCACAGATAAGTTTTACCGAAATGATATTTTTCAGATCGGCGCTTTAGAAAAGGTGACCAGAGTGTTACGCTTCACCGCCGGCAGACGAGGCTATTACACCATCGCAGAAGCGGATCTTGTGGCATCGGATCTGTTCCTGACCGCACAGTACACCGCAACGGCCGATATCGGTCACTGTAGTCTCTATGTCTATCCGAAGCCTTTTTCACATCCTGCGTTTCGACAGTCTCTGAAGCAGCTGAGCGGACAAGTCCTGGCGAAGAGACATCTGCAGGAGGATCCTTTTGAATACCGGGGCATCCGGGAATATCAGCCCCAGGATGATCTAAAAAGCATCAACTGGAAAGCCACCGCACGCACCGGAGAATTCAAGGTCAATCAGAAGAATTACACCGCGGAGAAATCTGTCCGTATTTTTATCAATCTGGAAGATACCGGAATCCTGAAAAAAGAGGACTGTGTGGAGGCAAGCTTACAGATTGCCACAGCGCTGTTGCTTTTATTTTTAGAACAGGGGATGCAGGTAGCGGTATATTGTAACGGCGTGGATGTGCTTCATAACGAACCCTGTATTTTGGAAGCCGGTGGCGGTATCAGACAGCGGGAGGCGGTACTGCGGTCATTTGCTCTGATCGATACTTCTAAGCCCGTGCGGTCTTTTTCGGAATTGTTCAGTTCCCGGTTATCAGAGTCTTCCGGTTCGCTCATGACCTGCATTGTATCCCCCAACGCGTACGACGATTTTGCATCATTGATCCTGCAGTATCACACGCGCCATCCGGATATGAAATGGTTCCTTCCTTATTCAGGGACAGTACCTCCGGAGATGGAAGAGGAGTTGAGATCATTGATCACATTTATTTCCCTACGGGAAGAAAGTGTCTGAATGTGAAAGAATTATTAACGAATTTATTCAATCAATTATGTTTTTATCCCTTTGCTATGGCATCGGCGAGCCTTCTTGCAGCATTATCCCCACAAAAGCGTCCTTCCATGGTTTTGTGGATGTTAGGGGCATTTCCCTTGTTTTTTCTATACTATGTGAGAAAACGGAGTAAACATTTACCGATGCTTCTTTTGTTACACGGTCTTGTCGTAGGGCTTTTATATATACTGCCTGCGGCAAACGGTGTGAACAGAGGCGTAAGACTGCTTGTTGGATGCGGCTTTGTGATCTATTCTCTGTGGCTGCGGTTTCGGACACAGGATTCCTTGTCGGAACCTCTTTCCCTGCCGTTAGCATTCGGTATATCTTTTTTATGCCTGTTTTTACAGCATTATCAAGGGGATGATACCTGGGATCTCTATTATCGCATGAGCCTGATCCTGGTCTTTTTGCTGTATGCCGTGATCCTGTTTTTGCAATCCTATGAGGATTTTCTTACCGTGAACCGCTTAAGCACCGGCAAGATCCCATTTCAAGAGATTTTCCGTTCGGGAATCCGCAGTACGACTACCTTTGTGCTGCTTTCCGGAATGGTGCTTTTTCTGATTTCGCAGTTTGCCTGGCTGAAACCGTTTTTACAGGTCCTGCGAAGCGGACTTCTTATGGTGTTGCGTTTCCTGTTCAGACTGCTTCCCGCGGGCACCACAGAACCGGAAGTTATCATCGAGCAGAACGCAGGCAGCGGCGAAATGCCGCTCTTAGAGAGCGAAGATCCTTTTATTCTGTGGGTGATCCTGGAATATATTGCCATTATTGCACTTTTAATCGTTACTGTTTATATTCTGTACCGCGGTATTCGGAAGCTCATCGCATTTTTGCAGGACAGAATGCATTTTCTGCCGGAATCCGAAAAAGAAGCTATGACGGAGAACAGTGACATAAGAGAACGCCTGGAGGGAATATCCGGCAGGTCCGTTTCCGGTGATAAAAAAAGGTTCTCTTTTCTTTTCCCGGACGCTACGCAGAAGATCCGGCACATGTATCAGAAAAAAATAAACACTTGTGGGCTTGCAAAGATGAGCATCCCATTTTATACTGCTAGAGATGCGCAAAAAGCTCTCGGTATTACGGGAATGGCGGAAATCTATGAGAAAGCCAGATATTCCGGGATTCCCTGCACGGAGGAAGATGTCCGGCAGATGAAAAATAAATTGAGGTAAGTATTGATTATGAACGAAAAATTAGCATTAAGCGATGATATTCTGATGAAGATTGAAAAACCTGCCCGTTACATCGGGAACGAAGTGAACGCGGTGGTGAAGGACTTAAATAATATAGATGTCCGTTTCTGTATGTGCTTTCCCGATGTCTACGAGATCGGCATGTCTCATCTGGGCATTCAGATCCTATACGGCATGCTCAACTCCTGGGACGATGTCTGGTGTGAGAGAGTCTATTCTCCCTGGGTGGATTTAGATGCCATCATGCGTAAGGAAAATATCCCTCTGTTTGCCCTGGAGAGCCAGGATCCGGTGAAGGACTTTGATTTCTTAGGAATCACCATCCAGTACGAGATGTGTTATACGAATATTTTACAGGTTCTGGATCTGGCGCAGATCCCGCTGCTTGCAAAGGAACGTGGGAATGATTGTCCCATTGTCATCGGTGGCGGTCCCTGCACCTATAATCCGGAACCCATTGCAGACTTTTTCGATATCTTCTATATCGGTGAAGGCGAGACCCAGTATCGTCCACTGATCGATCTGTATAAAAAGTGCAGAGAAGAGAAGGCGGGAAGAGAGGAATTCTTACGCCGTGCGGCGAAGCTGCCAGGTATGTATGTTCCCAGATTCTATGAAACTACTTATCATGAGGACGGCACCATCGCTTCCTTCCGGCCGACCGAAGAGGGGATTCCCGCTACGATCCGCAAGGAACTGGTGACGGATATGACCGACAGCTTTTATCCCATGAAGCCCGTGGTACCTTATATTAAGGTCACGCAGGACAGAGTGGTCCTGGAGATTCAGAGAGGCTGTATCCGCGGATGCCGTTTCTGCCAGGCTGGGCAGCTGTATCGTCCGGTCAGAGAGCGTGACGTGGAAGTATTGAAAAAATACGCCATGGAGATGCTGAAAAATACCGGTCACGAGGAGATCTCTTTGAGCTCCTTGAGTTCCAGTGATTACAGCAAACTGCCGGAGCTGATCGATTTTCTGATGGAAGAATGCAACAAGAGACATATCAATATCTCCCTGCCTTCCTTACGTATCGATGCCTTTTCCCTGGATGTCATGAGTAAGGTGCAGGATGTAAAAAAATCCAGTCTGACCTTTGCTCCGGAGGCCGGCAGCCAGAGACTGCGGGATGTCATCAATAAGGGACTCACCGAGGAAGTGATCCTTCAGGGTTCTGCGCTGGCTTTCGAGGGCGGCTGGACCAGAGTCAAGCTGTATTTCATGCTGGGACATCCCACCGAGACCGAGGAGGATATCCGCGGCATCGCCGAGCTGTCCAATAAGATCGCAGCCACTTTCTTCGATACGGTGCCAAAGGAGAAACGTGTCAACGGCAGAGTACAGATTGTCACCAGTACCTCCTTCTTTGTACCGAAGCCCTTTACTCCATTCCAGTGGGCACCCCAGTGTACCAAGGAAGAATTCGTGGAAAAGGCATATCTGACCAGAAAAGCCATCTCCGAACAGTTGAATCAGAAGAGTATCAAGTACAACTGGCACGAAGCGGATGTCAGCGTCTTAGAGGGTGTGCTGGCAAGAGGCGACAGGAGATTGTCCCAGGTGCTTTTATATGTTTATAACAAGGGCTGCTTCTACGATGCCTGGAGCGAATACTTCCACAATGATGTCTGGATGGAAGCCTTCGCTGCCTGCGGTCTGGATCCGGATTTCTATTCCCACAGAGAACGTCCTTTAGACGAGATCCTGCCCTGGGATTTTCTGGACTGCGGTGTCTCCCGTTCTTTCCTGGAGAGAGAATGGCAGAAGGCGAAAAACGAGACGATCTCCCCGAACTGCAAGCAGGCATGTCAGGGCTGCGGTGCCGCCAGATTCGGCTGCGGTATCTGCGTAGAGCCCAGAGGCTGATCGTACGAGACACACCCTTATGGCACGTTATTGAAGGTTGAAGAATAAGAGGAAAGGGAAATTGCAGGTCTTTCAAGAAAGGCCGCATAGAAATCTGACAGAAATTATGAAATTAAGAATTAAATTCAAAAAATACGGACCGGTACGTTTTATCGGCCATCTGGATGTGATGCGCTTTTTTCAGAAAGCCAACCGCAGAGCGGATCTGGATGTCGCATACACCGGAGGCTTCAGCCCGCATCAGATCATGTCCTTCGCCGCACCTTTAGGTGTTGGACTGACCAGCAGTGGAGAATATATGGATCTGGAGGTGCATTCCCTGACTTCCTGCGAGGATGTTAAGACACGGCTCAATGCCGCATCTGTACCCGGCATTGAGATCACTTCCGTGAAGATTCTGCCGGATAAGGCAGGAAATGCCATGGCAAGCGTGGCTGCCGCCGGATATACCGTAACCTTCCGGGAGGGCAGAGGTCCTCATTTTGATCTGGCACCTGCTGTGGAGCGCTTTCTTGCCAAAGAGGAGATCCTGATCACCAAGGAGACCAAAAAAGGCAGCCGGGAAATCAATTTAAAAGAAGGCATCTATGAGATGAAAGCCGTGGATAGTAACAGCCTGTATCTGTTGGTAGATGCATCCAGCGCCGGTAATATCAAACCGATTCAGGTAGTGGAGGCATTATTTGCGGAAAATGGAGAAACCCTCCCGGAGAATGCCCTTATGGTCAACAGAGAAGAGACCTATTTAAGAAGCGATACCTTAGAACTGCTTCCCTTAGATGCCATCGGTTATGACAGCGAAGAAGCTTACAAGGCAGCTTCCGGAGATGCCGAATGAGCCGCAGTCTCACCGGCGGCAGACCGGCAAGAGAAAAAGAAGTGAATGAGATCCGTAAGAGCACGGACTGTACCACTGGGAAAATGATCTTTACGAAGCTTCGGGATAAAAATGTGGCATTACTTGTGAACTCCGGTGGAATTGCCGCTGTGCGGGTGCTGCGTTCGAATGCCAGTAAGATTGGCGGAATCTACCTGGGAAAAATACAGAATGTGGCGAAAAACATCGATGCCTGTTTCGTGGAGATTGCGCCTGGGGAACTGTGCTTTCTGCCACTACGGGAAGCAGGCACGGCACATCTTACCAACAGACAGCCGGACGGAAGCTTAAAAGCCGGGGATGAACTGGTGGTCATGGTCACCAGAGATGCCCAGAAGACAAAGCGGGCTTCCGTTACCACAGACCCTTCCCGGATGAAGCAGCAGCTTATCAAAAACGGATCTACCCCTGAGAATGCGTCTGAAGCCCTTCAGAGCCTTTTGAACCAGGCGAACCATAAAGTATGCCTCACCTGTCTTCTTGCGCCTTCTGAAGTCATCTACGAGGTGTTGGAGCAGTTGGCAGATCCATCGGAATACAGTGAAGTCCTTACGGATGACCCGGAGATCTTCCACAAGCTATCCGAAAGCAGTCATCCGCTTTTACAGCAGAAGAGCCTCCGGTTGTATGATGATCCTGCCATTTCCCTGCGTCTTTTATATTCTCTCGAACGGGGAATGGATGAGGCACTGGATACAAGAGTCTGGCTGCAATGCGGCGGATATCTGGTCATTGAGCCCACGGAAGCCATGACAGTCATCGATGTCAATTCCGGCAAAAATGAATCTAAGAAGATAGGAGAAGAGACCTATTATCAGGTCAATGCCGAAGCGGCAAAAGAGGTTGCAAGGCAGTTACGTCTTCGGAATCTGTCCGGTATCATTATCGTAGATTTTATCAATATGGCAGAAAAGGAAAATCGTCAAAAACTGCTGGAATACCTGAAAACGCTGACCGCCGGGGATCCTCAGCATCCCCGGATCGTGGATATGACACCACTTGGTCTGGTGGAGATCACCCGTAAAAAGTCCCATCCAACTCTGGCAGAACAATGGAAAAAAATATAAAAACTGCTTATAAACCAGTCAACACTCGTTTGGCTGGTTTTTTGTTATATTTCACAATTTTAGGAAACTCTTTTTAGTAAAAACGTTTCTTGAATATTCCCTGTTAAAATGCTACTCTTGTATCAGAGGAAACTAAATTTAATATTTGAGTTTCCAGAGAAACCTATGAAAGTATTCTATTCTAAAGACGGAGGAACACCTATGGATACCACAGATGCTCTGCAAAAAAATATTTTGGATGCCACCCTTCGTGTCTTCGATCGAAAAGGGCTGAAGTTCACGATGGATGACCTGGCAAAGGAACTTTCCATCAGTAAAAAGACCATCTATACGGTCTATGACGACAAAGAAGCTCTGTTCCTGGCCATGGTAGATTATATTTTTGACTCCATCAAGGAAAGCGAGCAGATGATCCTGACGGATCCTGCGCTGGGAACCATCGAAAAGCTGCATCGCATCTTAGGTGTCCTGCCGGAAGGCTATCAGAATATTGACCTCAGAAAGCTGTATTCCCTACGCGATAAATATCCTAAGATCTACCATAAAGTGGAGCTTCGTTTAGAGACCGGCTGGGAGCCTACGATCCAGCTGATCGAGACAGGCATGGCAGAGGGCAGTATCCGCCCGGTTCCCATCTGCCTGGTGAAAATGATGTTGGAAGCCTCCATTGAGCAGTTTTTCCAGAGAGATATCCTCGCGCAGAACCATCTGACTTACGTGGACGCCTTAAATGAGGTTGTAAATATTCTCATGTACGGAATCACACAGAGGCAGTAAATACGAAGACAAAAAGGGAGAAGAACTTATGACACATAGATTTTACTTAAACGACGACTGGCTGTTCACCGAACAGTTTGAGGACAGTTTAACGGCACCGGAATATCCGGAAAACAAGCTGCAGCCGGTACGTCTGCCGCATACCTGTAAGGAGACCCCGTTTCATTATTTTGACGAATCCCTCTACCAGATGGTCAGCGGCTATAGGCGCCATCTGCAGGTTCCTACGGACTGGCAGGGGAAACAGATCCTGCTTACTTTTGAGGGAGCTGCCCATGACAGTACTGTATTTTGTAACGGGAAAAAGGTGGGAGAGCATCACTGCGGTTACACTGCATTTACCGTAGATTTAACGGACAATGTCCTCTATGGACAGGATAATCTGCTCTGTGTCCGCTTAGACAGCAGAGAGAATTTAAACGTTCCGCCCTTTGGCTATGTGATTGATTATATGACCTATGGCGGTATCTACCGGGATGTCCGGCTGGAGGTGAAGGAAAAAGTCTCCCTTTCGGATATCTTCGTCCATACAGCGATAGATTTCAGATCGTCTCCCGTGACAGCGCAGATCACCTCTGAGATCACACTTACTGCAAGCGATGAGAACATAACCATCCGACAGTACTACATGCCGAAAAGTACCGCAGCCGTGCAGGAATCCTGGAGTCTTTTGTGCGAGCAGACTGTTTCTGCGGATGCTTCCTGCGACAAGGAGCTCTCACTCACGGCAACCATTAACGCTCCTCTGTTATGGGACACCGAAGAAGCTAATCTCTATATTTTAAAGACACAACTATATCAGGGCAATACGCTCCTGGATGAGACTAATACCACATTTGGTATCCGGGAAGCAGTATTTAAAAAGGACGGTTTTTATCTTAATGGCAGGAAGCTTATGATCCGCGGTTTAAACCGCCACCAGAGCTTCCCTTACGTGGGATATGCCATGCCTAAGAGCATGCAGCGGCTGGATGCAGATCTGTTGAAAAAAGAACTGGGATTAAATGCCGTGCGCACCTCCCATTATCCCCAGAGCCATTATTTTCTGGAGCGCTGTGATGAGCTGGGACTTTTAGTATTTACGGAATTTCCCGGCTGGCAGCATATCGGTGACGATGCCTGGAAAGCACAGGCTGTGGCAAATGCCGAAGACATGATCCGACAGTACCGTAATCATCCCTCCATCATTTTATGGGGAATACGCATCAATGAGTCACCGGATGACGATGCTTTTTACGAAAAGACCAATGCCGTGGCGCATAAGCTGGATCCATCAAGACCTACCGGTGGTGTCCGTGCCATCAAAAAAAGTCATCTGTTAGAAGATGTCTATACGTATAATGATTTTCTGCACGACGGTGAAATGCCCGGCTGTGATCCTAAGAAAAAGGTCACCTCAGATATGGAGAAGCCTTATCTGATCAGTGAGTACAACGGGCATATGTATCCCACGAAGGCCTTCGACAACGAAGAGCGCCGCAGTGAGCATGCGATCCGCCATGCCAATGTACTGGATGCCGTGGCAGGTCAGCCCGATATCGCCGGAAGCTTCGGCTGGTGCATGTTTGACTACAATACTCACAAAGACTTCGGAAGCGGTGACCGGATCTGTTATCATGGTGTCATGGATATGTTCCGGAATCCGAAGCTGGCTGCAAATATCTATGCCTGTGAGCAGGAGCAGACTCCTGTGCTGGAGATCACTTCCTCCATGGATATCGGAGAGCATCCCGGCTGTAACCGCGGCAACATTTATATTCTATCCAATGCAGACAGCGTGAAAATGTACAAAAATGACCGGTTTATCAAGGAATATCTGCCGGGAATGTCACCTTATAAGCACTTAAAGCACGGTCCCATCCTGATCGATGATTTTATCGGAGATTCTTTTGCACAGAACGAAAGATTCCGTAAAAAGCATGCAAAGGAGATCACGGATGCCATGAATCTCGTAGCGAGAGGAAGTCTGAACCACATTCCGAAGAGATTATATCTTACGGCTTTAAAACTGCTTCTGATCTATCATATCGATTTTGCGGAAGTGACCAGGCTGTATACGAAGTACATCGGTGACTGGGGCGGCACAGCTACCGTATACCGTTTTGATGCTATCAAAGACGGCAAAGTCGTAAAATCCGTCACCAAAGAACCGGTTCGTGAAATCCGGCTGGAAGCAGAAGCGGATCATACCATTCTGACAGAACAGCATAGCTATGATGTGGCACTGGTACGGATCCGTGCAGTGGATGACCATGGAAATGTGCTTCCCTTTTATCAGGAGCCTGTTCGTCTGATTGCGGAAGGTGACATCTCCATCATCGGACCTGACACCATTGCCCTACAGGGAGGCATGGGTGGAACTTATGTTAAGAGTCTTGGAAGATCCGGTCAGGGAACTTTGCTGTTGCAGTCACGAACGGCAGGAGAAGTACGGATACCTTTTCAGATTAAGACTTAATTGATTTAATGGTTTCATTTGAGAAAAAATTTTCAAGGGATTTCAAAAGAAAGGATCAGGGTTAATCATGAGTTTAAGCGGAAAAGAAAAATTTTCTTATGGACTGGGTGCGGTGGGCAAAGATATGGTATACATGCTGTCTGCCAGCTATATTTTGTATTATTATCAGGATATTTTAGGCGTAAACGCCGTAGCCATGGGTATCATTCTGCTGGTTGCAAGAGTGTTCGATGCGTTTAACGATCCCTTCATGGGCGTCATCGTAGCCAAGACCAGGACCAGGTGGGGGAAGTTCCGCCCCTGGCTGATGATCGGCACGGTGACCAATGCCGTTGTTCTGTATCTGATGTTCTCGGCACCGCCTGCACTGAACGGCAGTGGACTGGTAGCTTATGCTGCAGTCACCTATATTCTCTGGGGCGTGACCTATACCATGATGGATATTCCCTTCTGGTCCATGATACCGGCATTTACTCACAGCGGAAAAGAACGTGAAGGATTGTCTACGCTGGGACGTTCCTGCGCCGGTGTAGGCTCTGCCATTATCACCGTGATCACCATGCTCTGCGTCAATGCCCTGGGCGGAGGAGAAGAGAGGATCGGATTTTCCTGGTTTACCCTGATCATTGCCGTGCTGTTCGTGATATTTATTACCGTTACCTGCATTAATATCAAAGAAAAATCTACCGTAGATGTGGATGCTCCTTCCATCGGTCAGATGTTCAAGGCGTTAATTCAGAACGATCAGGCGATGGCAGTGGTCATTACCATCGTACTGATCAACTGCGCAGTCTACACCACCTCCAACCTGGTAATTTATTTCTTTAAATACGATTTTGGCGGAGATACCTGGTACAATTCCTATACACTGTTCAACACCTTCGGCGGGGCAGTACAGATTCTCGCAATGATGCTTTTGTTCCCGTTACTTCGTAAGTTGATGAGTACCATCCGGATCTTCTATGTCAGCTTCCTGATGGCAATTGCCGGATATGCTGTATTGCTTCTTTTATGTTTTACGAATATGCGTACTGTTTTTTTACTGTTCATTCCCGGCTTCCTGATCTTTGCCGCCAATGGTATGCTGACAGTACTGACTACCGTATTTTTAGCCAATACCGTAGATTACGGTCAATGGAAAAATCATCGCAGAGACGAGAGTGTCATTTTCTCCATGCAGACCTTCGTGGTAAAACTGGCTTCCGGTATTGCTGCGTTAGTGGCATCCCTGTGCCTGAACCTCTGCAACTTAAGCTCTGATACCAGCGATGCTGCGGCAGCGACAGGGGCTTTAGGGAGCTCTGTGGTAGGGCTTCGCATGACGATGGCGTTATTCCCCATTCTGCTCCTTGTCATCGGTGTCATTTTCTTTCATAAGAAATATCAGCTGACCGAGGAACGATTAAAAGAGATTCAGGAGGCTTAAAGCATGATTCAGATTGTAAAAGATTCCGATACAAGACCATGGTTCTTTTTACAAACAGCCCACACAACCTACGGAATACGTGTCATGAATACCGGACATTTAGAACATCTGTATTACGGGGAGCGGATCACTGTGGATTCACAGGATCCTTCCTCCTGTGCGCCCCTTGTCATACAGAGAGCCTTCGCTCCGGGCAACACCTGTACCTACGACAGGGAACATCCGCAGATCTCCATGGAAGATGTCTGCTTGGAGGTTGGTACGTTGGGAAAGGGAGATATCAGAGAACCTTTTCTGGAAGTCAGATTTGCCGACGGAAGTGTCACTTTTGACTTTACTTTTGATTCCTATGAAATTATTACTTTAAAGGAAAAAGAGCAGTGCCTGCAGGATTCCGGACTTCCGCACAGCTATTCGGAAGCGGAAACTGATTCCGCGGAATGCCTTCAGATTGTTTTGCAGGATGTTACGAATCATTTGGAGTTGCAGCTGTTTTATACCGTATTCGAAGAATGTGATGTCATTACCAGAAGCGCACGGTTGATCAATCACAGTGACGCATCTGTCACCTTGGAGCGATGTCTCAGTGCACAGTTAGATCTGACAGAGGATTATTCCGTGATCACTCATTTCAGCGGTGCCTGGGCAAGAGAGATGCACAGAGAACAGATTTCCTTACGTTCCGGCAAATTTATAAATGCGTCTTATACGGGAACCTCTTCGAACCGCTCGAATCCTTTTATGATCCTGGGACATAAGAACACCTGTGAGACTTTTGGCTCCTGTATCGGCTGCAATCTGATCTACAGTGGAAATCATTATGAAGCCCTTGAGAAAGACTCTTATGGGAAACTGCGCTTTGTAAGCGGGATCAATCCACAGAGCTTTTCCCGGGAGTTGACTCCGGAAACGCATTTTGATACACCAGAGGCTGTTTTAAGCTATTCTTCGAATGGTTATGGCGGACTCAGCCGACAGTTACATTCCTTTATCAGAGAGCATATTGTGCGGGGAGTGTGGAAGAGAAGACCTCGTCCGGTTCTGTTAAACAGCTGGGAAGCATGTTATTTTAAGATTGATGAGAGAAAGCTGTTGCAGCTGGCAAAAGCGGGAGCAGATGTCGGCATCGAACTGTTTGTCATGGATGACGGATGGTTCTTGGGACGAAATGATGACACCTCCTCCCTGGGAGACTGGGAACCGGATCCGAAGAAGCTGCCCGGAGGAATTGCTTCCCTCAGTAAAAAAATCAAAGCCCTGGGGGTGGATTTCGGTCTCTGGGTAGAGCCGGAGATGATCAGTGAAAACAGCCGTCTCTATCAAGAGCATCCCGACTGGGCAATGACGATTCCGGGACATCCCCACTCTGAGGGACGTAATCAGCGCCTTTTGGATCTGTGCAATCCCGAAGTACAGCAATATGTAATAGATTCCATGACGAAGGTATTTTCCTCCGGAAACATCCGTTATGTAAAGTGGGATATGAACCGTAATTTCAGTGATATTTATTCCCCTTATCTGCCGGCTGCGAAACAGGGAGAGACGGCACATCGTTATGTACTGGGGCTGTATCACATTATGGATGAGCTGACCACACGTTTCCCTGAAATTTTGTTTGAAGGCTGCAGTTCAGGTGGAAATCGTTTTGATCTGGGAATATTAAGTTATTTCCCGCAGATCTGGGCGAGCGATAATACTGACGCACTGTGCCGTACCGGGATTCAGAACAGTTACAGCTATGGATATCCCTTATCAGTATTTACAGCACATGTGTCATCTTGTCCAAATCATCAGACCTTAAGGATCACGCCCCTTGAGACCCGTTTTCAGGTGTCTTCTTTCGCTGTCTTAGGATATGAATGTAATTTAAAGGATCTGTCCGGAAGTGACCTAAGCGCTATCCGGGAGCAGATTACACTTTATAAAAAATGGCGGGAAGTTTTCCAGTTTGGAACCTTTTACCGTGGGACAGAAAACGAGGATTCCGACTCGGAAACCTTATCCTGGACCTGCGTGTCCCCGGATGGCAGAAGAGCAGTGGGGCTGTTCTTCCGGCGCCTGACAGTTCCGAACCAATCCCATGACTGGTATCGCCCGGTGGGGTTACTTCCGGATGTGAAATATCATTTCTACGGTAGGAATATCAAATACAATCTGAAAGACTTCGGAGACCTTGTGAACACCGTTTCTCCGGTTCATATCAAGCAGGGATCTATATTGCAGGAGATTCTTTCACGATTTGTGAATATGAATGGCGGAAAAGAAGAACTGACTGCTTACGGAGATACCCTGATGCGTGCAGGAATCGCTCTGAAGCCTGCTTTCGCCGGAACCGGATATAATTCCGACACCCGACTGTTCCCGGATTTTTCCTCCCGAATTTACTTTATGGAAGCAGCGGAATAAAATAATAATGCTTTTTTATGTACCGACCACTTTCGTTAGACCTGAAAACTAACGAGGGCGGTCGGTATTGTAATAATCAGAGAGAGATGATATTGTATATTATATAGATAGCTTAACAAATCGGAATTTCATGGAGGTAAAATCATTATGAGTAAAAGAACTGCGGGTGTAATGTTTTGTTTGATTGCAGGGGGACTGTTTGCAATAAGGTATATTGTAGCAGCTTTATTTATGTCAGGCGTTTCATCCTGGAACGCAACGATTTTTGCGGCGGGACTTGAATATCAGGGAAATGGACTGCTGATTTCCAGTATCATCAGTCTGGTAGTTGGCATTGTTTATCTTGTACGGGCAGAAATAGAAGATAAAAGAAAATAACAATTCAAGTTTGTAGAATTCAAAATTTAATATGAAATGTGAGATAGAGCGTATGGAAATAAACTATACGTTCTATTTTTTGCCTTTTTGAGAAAAATGATTAAAAAACTATTGACATTTTGTTACTGGCAAGACCGCAAAATTCATACTGGTTTCCTGTGGTGCAAGACTTGCACCTTTTGACATCAAGGAACTGCGGGATATTACAGCTTATGATGAACTGGAACTGGATACCCTGGGAGATGAAAAGACTGCCCTGTTTCTGATCATGTCAGATACGGATGCGACATTTAACTTCCTGATTTCCATGATCTATACGCAGATGTTCAATCTGTTGTGTGAAAAGGCAGATGATGTGTATGGCGAAAGGCTTCCGGTACATGTGAGGTGCCTTATTGATGAGGCGGCCAATATTGGGCAGATCCCCAATCTGGAAAAGCTGGTTGCAACCATCCGAAGCCGTGAAATTTCGGCATGTCTGGTGTTGCAGGCAAAGTCACAGCTGAAAGCAATCTATAAGGATAATGCGGATACGATTATCGGAAACATGGATTCCCAGATATTCCTTGGAGGTACGTAACTGTAAACAGCCTCCCTGGTCGGGGCAAAGGAAATATATCACGAAAAACAAATAGTAAAAGGAGATTAACATTATGGCATTTTTTCAGAGCGCAGTAGGAACATTACAGACACTTGTACCTTTGCTTTCCGGTCTTTTCTAAAGTCGGGAATAAATGGTTCTCATTGACAAATACTAAAGCTGAGTATATTATAATATTAGGTGGGATATCCCACTTGATATTATGGAGGTGAGAATCATGACGGCAGTGAAGGATTACACAGTTCATATTGATAGCAAAAAGAGAATAACACTCAGGGGTGCATTATACCAGTATTATAATGTCAAGGAATATGACAACGGATGCATTATGTTAGAGCCAAGAGAGCTGACAGTTCCGGACAGTATATCTGCACGAACCTTAGAAGATATGGATAGAGCAATCAGCAATTTCAAAAAGGGAGAGGTATCTCCTGTTGTTGATCTGTCTGATTTCTAAGAAGCTGGTGGAGAGTACGAATGGCATATAATATACGAATGGGTATCCCGGAGATGGCTGAATTATGGAGCAGACTGCAAACAAGCTATCGAGATGGAACGATAAACAAAAAGGATGCAGAACTCTATAAGAAATGGGGTGCTGCATTAAAGAAATTAGCACAGGATCCGCATTATCCGGGTCTTAATACACATGATATTGAGCCTTTATCAAAAAGATATGGCTTAAGGGTGTGGGAATCCTATTTGGAAAACAGGAAAAGCGGAGCCAGAAGGATGTTCTGGGTATATGGACCAGATAAGATGGAAATAACCATTATTGGCCTAGAGCCACATCCGGAGGATGCTAAAAATGGAGCATACGACAGGATTACCCTGTCAGATTTATGCTAAAAACTGAATATGAAACATGGCATAAGGCCGCTCGTTAGAGAAATCTAATGAACGGCCTTGACCGCCGTTGACAGAACAACTTGTTTGTGGAGGTAAAGTTCTATGAAAAAGATAATGGCAATTTGTATTGGCTTTATAATATTTTTATCTGGGTGTAGCAAAGCGACAACCGAAAATGATGAGCTTATTACAGATGGCACTGTAACAGATGTACCCAAGATATATTCCGAAAATGATAACACAGAGGATGTTTCACATGAGCACACTGATACAGAAGTGAAAATAAGTATAGATGACATTTTGAAGGAGCTTGAAAACAATGGTTATACTGTTATTTGTGAAAGCGTTGAGCCACAAATACTAACAGGAAAAAGGCATCTTCTAACCTTTAGTGGAGTATCTGATGGTCGTATCACGATATATGAATACGATAATTCCGCACAAGCTCAAGTAGATGTTTATTCTATAGATGATAGTGGAACCGAGGTGGTTTTAGAAAATGAAACTCATTATGTTGAATGGAAGAGTATTCCACATTTCTATTTGTATAATAATCTAATTATACAGTACATAGGGACAGATAGGGATACTCTGAATTTACTAACAAACTTATGCGGAAATCAGTTTGCAGGTGGAGATAAGTAATGCGCTGCCCGATTCCGAATGGACTATGTGCATTCAAATGTATACCGTCTGTGATGAAACAAAGGCAATCATAAAAAAGTTCTTCAAAGATATCTTTTTGGGATACGCAGAGACTAATACCGAACCATGTGTACCCGCCAAACAAATCGTTTGAACAGTCTATTCTCCCTTTAGGCGAGTGGGAGTATCTAGAATACAAAGCGCCTATTCTGTTGTAGTTGAAATTGCCAAGTGTAGAACTTACACCTATGACAAATAGCACAACCGTTCGGAGCAGTCAACGGTCAAGATGATACCAATGCTGATACGAAAAAACAGAATTTAATTGAGAGCATTTTTAAGTTTCAGTTTGACCGTCGGCATAGATTTTCGTACCGAAACATGATAGAATAAAGCCAGTTACAAATGCGAATTTTGGAGTACATACCGATATGGAAATTATAGAAATCAAAGAGAATAAAAAACAATTTCTCCCCTTATTACTGTTAGCCGATGAACAAGAGAGCATGATAGACCGATATATTGATAGAGGAACGATGTATGTATTAGTCGATAATGGGGTTAAATGCGAGTGTGTAGTAACCGACGAGGGCAAAGGCATTCTTGAAATTAAAAATATTGCAACTGCGCCAGAATATCAGGGCAAAGGTTACGGCAAGGCACTAATTGACTTTGTTGCTGCGAAATATAAAGGGAAGTATTCGATACTACAAGTTGGTACAGGGGATAGCCCGTTGACCGTTCCTTTTTATGAAAAATTTGGTTTTGCCCGCTCACACAGCATTGAAAATTTTTTTATTGATAACTATGACCACCCTATTTTTGAAGGTGGGGTTCAACTAACAGATATGATTTATTTACAAAAAAAAATATAAATTTGAAGTTGTCAAACAGAAAATTTATGTGGGAGGTATAGAGTATGCATCGAATTTATGCGGCACTTATTGAGATTGCAGCCGCTTTAGTTTTTATAATTCCTCTATTCGGTTTATACGGAAAGTATATTCTCCATGACTTAAAAAAAACACTTATCTATATAGTGCTTGGCTCTTATTTTGTTTCGGTTCTATCGCTTGTTGGTTTTCCGAGCATAGACTCTATGAAAATAGACTTTACAATTAATGTGATTCCATTTGTGGATATGATATCAGACTTTGTAAACGCTTGCTTAAATGTACTTCTGTTTGTTCCATTGGGAATTTTCTTGCCTGTTTTGTGGGATAAATATAGGAATATCAAGAAAACAATGTTCGTTGCATTATGCATTACTGTAGGAATCGAGCTGTCACAGATTTTTACTTTTAGGACAACGGATATAAACGATGTTATTACAAATGCTACAGGAACATTAATTGGATATTTGATTGCAAAAGGTGTGACTCAAAATTTCAACAAGTATGTAAAATCAAATGCGAACAGCAAAGAGTTTTATATTATCTTTGGAATGGTAGTAATAATAATGTTTTTATTGCAACCGTTTGTTTCATCATTATTATAGGAAACGGTTTTGTAAATTCAAGTTTATCGGGGAGCAAATAGAACAAAAATCGGGATTTGACAAAGGAGTTGAGCTGATATGAAAAAGAAAATCATCATATTGCTGTCTGTTGTGATAATTCTTTTGATGGGCATTGTTGTATGGTTTAATATTCCACTCGACTTGATGGACTTAGACCCTAATGAGGTCATGGAAATAGTTGTTTTCAATGGCAATAGCGGAAACGCAACACATATTACCGACAAAGAGCAGATTCAGCATATTGTCGAAAATTTGAATGGCGTCGAAGTAAAGCGGTCAAAGCCATCTTTGGGATATATGGGATATAGTTTCAAAGTTACTATTTATTTGTCTGATGGCAACGAGGCAGGCGATTGGAATAATTTTATTATCAATTCAGATGATACAATTAGAAAAGATCCATTTTTCTATTCTGTTACAAAGGGAAATATTG
>DLZQ01000074.1 GCA_003447295.1 Lachnospiraceae bacterium | reverse complement strand
ATTGGGTAGGGTGCTATGTGCCAGTGGCACATGTTTAGCACGGACCGAAGCGGAGGGGAGAAGTGGGAGTGCGTAGCACGGAGCAATCCGTAGGCATCAAAGTTGGGGGCGATACCGTTCTACCAGTTCCATGATCCGGCGCATCTTCTCCGGATCTTTCTTCCGGTCACTCTCAATGCCGGAGCTTAAGTCCACAGCGTAAGGCCTTACCGCTTCCATGGCTTCAGTGAGATTCTCCGCCTGTAATCCTCCTGCCAGGAAAAATTCCCTGTCAATCCCACCAAGGACGCTCCAGTCAAACGCCTGTCCCGATCCCATTCCGCTGTCGAATAACAGATAGTCTGCACTGCTGTCCAGCCAGGCTTCCACATCGTACCGGTCTCTTACTTTGACCGCCTTGATCACCGGTTTGTGACAGACCGCCTGCAGGTACTGGATATCCTCCTCCGTCTCATCTCCGTGGAGCTGTGCCACATCCAAAATATCTTCCTCCAGCAGTTCTATAATGTTCTTCGGATCCTCATTTACAAACACACCCACCGTCCGGATCCCCGGCAGAAGCTTTTTGCGATATTCGGCTGCCTGCTCCTTTGTGACCACCCTGTGGCTCTTTTCATAAAATACAAATCCCACATAATCCGGCTGTACCTCATTGGCATAAACAATATCCTCCGGACGATAGAGACCACACATTTTTACTTTCATAATAATTTACGACCTTTCTGTAACCTATCCGCGAAGCTCCTGCAATACCGCTTTCTTATCCGCGCTTCGCATCAGCGTCTCTCCGATGAGAACAGCATTGGTACCATTCTGCTCGAGTCTCGCGATATCCTGTCTGGTCTTCATACCGCTCTCAGATACGAAGAGGATGTTCTCCGGCACCAGTTCCCGCAGACGCACGGAATTATGGATATCCACCGTAAAGTCTTTCAGATTCCGGTTATTGACACCGACGATCCTCGCACCGACTTTCAATGCCATCTCTACTTCCTTCTCATCATGGGCTTCCACCAGTGCCGACAGTCCAAGTTCTCCTGCGATTCCCGCATACTCTGACAACTGCATCGGTGACAGGATGGCACAGATTAAAAGCACTGCATTTGCTCCGATATTTTTTGCCTCATAGATCATGTATTCATCTACCGTAAAATCTTTCCGAAGCAGTGGAATCTTCACTGCCTGACGGATCTCGGTCAGATATTCATTCTTCCCTTGAAAGTACTCCGGTTCCGTCAGCACCGAAATAGCATCCGCTCCTGCCGCTTCGTATTCCTTTGCGATCTGCACATAGGGAAATTCCGGTGCGATCAGTCCCTTGGAGGGCGACGCCTTTTTCACCTCGCAGATAAAGCTCATCCTCTTATTTGCCAGTGCCTGTTCAAAAGGAAATCCCGTATTACTGTCTAACTCTCTTGCTCTGGCGATCTGTTCTGCAAGAGGCAGTGCTTCTTTTGCTGCTGCCACCCGCTCCTTTGCAGAGGCTGCTATAATATCCAGTATCATCCATTCATCCTGCCTTTCCGTTTCATAATCTAAATCCAGAGCCCTTGCACCGCAGGTCAAAAGTACTCGTAACACTTTATCATGCATTGCTCAGCTTGATAAAACGCTCCAACTGTGCCTTTGCAAGACCTGTGTCGATGACCTTCTCTGCCAGCTTCACACCGTCTGCCATACTGTCTGCCTTGCCTGCCACATATAGGGCTGCTGCTGCATTCAGCAGTACTGCATTGCGCTTTGGACCCTTTTCGCCATTTAAGATAGCTCTGGTGATCTCTGCGTTCTCCTGGGGAGTTCCGCCCACCAAATCTTCCTTCGTGCATCTTTCCATGCCAAATTCTTCCGGTGTGATCACATAATTTTTGAAGGTGCCGTTGTCGATCTCGCAGACTGCGGTAGGTGCACTGGCGGAAATCTCGTCCAGTCTGTCCTGTCCGTAGACTACCATGCCTCTCTTGACTCCCAGATTGGACAATACCTTTGCCATGGAAAGCAGCAGGCTTTCATCGTACACACCCATGATCTGATATACCGGTCCTGCAGGGTTCGCTAACGGCCCTAAGATATTGAAGATCGTGCGGATGCCCAGTTCCTTGCGGATGGGACCCACATATTTCATGGCAGTGTGATATTTCTGCGCAAAGAGGAAGCAGATGCCGATCTCTTCTAACAGCTTCCTGCTCTGCTCCGGCTCTATGGTAATATTCACGCCCAGTGCTTCCAGGCAGTCTGCTGCACCGGATTTGGAGCTGGCTGCACGGTTGCCGTGCTTAGCTACCGGTACACCCGCTGCAGAGATCACGATGCATGCCGTGGTGGAGATATTGAAGGAATTGGAGCCGTCGCCGCCGGTTCCCACGATCTCCAGTGCTTCTACCTCTGCGCCCAGCTTTCTGCCGAATTTCCGCATCTCTTCTGCGGAGCCGGTGATCTCTTCGATGGTCTCACCCTTCTGGCTTAACGCTGTTAAGTAAGCGCTTTTTAAAATATCGCTGGCTTCCCCGCTCATGATCTCATCCATAACGGTTTTTGCCATATCGTATCCGATGTTCTCATTTTTTACCAGTTTAGCTACTGCTTCTTTGATCATATTTCTGCCTTCTCCCTTCTGCGTCTGTAAAAAATTAACGATGATCTGTCGTCCGTCCGGTGTCAGTACAGATTCCGGATGGAATTGTACTCCATAGATCTGTTTCTCTGTCTGTTCTACCGCCATGACTTCGCCATCTTCGGTAACTGCAGTAACTTTCAATTCTGCGGGAATCGTCTGAGGATCCGCTACCAGTGAATGATATCTTGCCACAGTGATGACTTTTTTCATGCCTCGGAACAATACGCTGTCCGTATCCAGAGTCGCCAGAGACTGTTTGCCGTGCATCAGGTGGGAAGCATAGGTAACGGTAGCACCTGCCACCTCACAGATTGCCTGATGCCCGAGACAGATTCCCAAAATAGGGATTCTGCCCCCAAGTTCCCTGATCACATTTTCACAGACACCCGCTTTGTCCGGTCTGCCGGGTCCCGGCGATAATATGATGTGAGAGGGATTCATGGCGCGGATCTCATCCACGCTGCATTCATCATTGCGGATCACCCGGATATCCGGGTTCACACTTCCTACCAGCTGGTATACGTTGTAGGAAAAGCTGTCGTAGTTATCGATCAGTAATATCATGCTTCCATTCCCTCCTGTGCTTTCTGAAGTGCCTGTCGGACTGCTGCCGCCTTCTGGATACATTCTCTGTATTCCTTCTCCGGAACGCTGTCCGCCACGATACCGGCGCCGGATCTTACGAATACTTTTCCATTCTTGGAAAAAGCAAGTCTGATGGCGATGCAGGTATCGAGATTCCCGGTAAAGGAAATGTAGCCGATGGCTCCGCCGTAGATACCTCTCTTATTGTCTTCCAGTTCATTGATGATCTCGCATGCCCGCAGCTTCGGGGCTCCCGACAGAGTTCCTGCGGGCAGGATAGCATCTACCGCATCCAGAGCATCCGCATCCTCTCTGATTACGCCCCGCACGGTGGAACCGATATGCATAACATGGGAGTAACGCTCAATGGACATATACTTTTCCACTTCCACGGTGCCGATCCGGCTGATCTTGCCGATATCATTCCGCCCAAGATCCACTAACATATTATGTTCGGACCGTTCCTTCTCATCTGCTAAAAGCTCAGCCTCCAGCGCCTTGTCCGCTTCCTCGGTGGCACCTCTTGGTCTCGTTCCGGCTAAAGGGAAGGTATGTAACACGCCGTCCTCTAACTTTACTAATGTCTCGGGGCTGGCTCCCACGATCTCACCATCACTTCCGGAGAAATAGAACATGTACGGGGAAGGATTTGTCGTGCGAAGTACCCGGTAAGCATCTAAGAGGCTTCCTTCCATCTCTGCCTCCAGGCGATTGGATAATACCACCTGGAAAATATCTCCCTCTCTGATGTAATGCTTGGCTTTCTCGACCATGTTGCAATAGGCTGCTTCGTTGAACAACGGTTGAAAATCCGTCCGGAGCTTACAGGGAATATGCTCTGCCTTTTCTCCGTTCAGCAAAAGCTCCTTCATGTTGTTCAGTTCCCGCTCCGCCCTATGATAATTGATCTCCAGATCCTCGGTCTTGATATTCAGGATCAGGATCAGCTTCTGTCTGTAATTGTCAAAAGCGATGACTTTGTGGAACAGCATCAGGTTCACATCCTGAAAGCCTTCCTCGTCCTTCGCATCCAGCCGCAGGGTCGGTTCGCTGTATTTGATATAGTCATAGGAAAAATATCCTACCAGGCCTCCGGTAAAGGAAGGCAATCCCGGAAGCTTGGGACTTTTATTCTCTTCCATGATGTTGCGGATGATCCCTCTGACATCTCCGGAATCTGTCCGGCTGGTCAGTTCCGATTTTATTGTTGTCTGACCGTTATAGCAGGTGATCTCAAGCAAAGGATCATAGCCTAAAAAGGAATATCGTCCCCATCGTTTATCCGCCTCCGCGCTTTCCAGCAGATAGACATGACCGCTGACCTTTTTTAAGATGCGCAGCACTTCGATAGGGGTGGTCATATCTGCATACAGCTCTGTGCTGATAGGAATCACTCCGTAGTTTTCTTCCGCTGCGATCTTTTTACATTCTTCCAGTGTGGGGGTGATCTTCATTCCGGTACTCCTCCTTAAAATTATTTCTGCTCACACCTTTTCAGCGCCTCAATTCGTAAAATCGCCTCTTTGAGGCTTCCTTTTACTCATTGAGACTATCTCGCCATAGGCTCTGAAAAGGTTACAATCACCACCACCCGTCTAAC
>DLZQ01000077.1 GCA_003447295.1 Lachnospiraceae bacterium | reverse complement strand
AACAGAATAATAGCCAGGCCGTAATTATGTACCAGGTAATAGCAAAAGTACATAACGTATCCCAGTGCATCTGAAAGTATTCGCATGATATCTTTCTCCTTTTAGTCAATAGTACTAATTATATACATAATCCTGCTATTTTTCAACCTTATGTTCAAAACAGGCAGAAAAAAACAGGCAGTATTTACAGTTCTATGAACTGCAAACTCCGCCTGTCTGATATTTTATTCCTCTGTGGACTTCCCATAGTATGCGAAATCGTTCTTGCCATTCTTTTTCACCTTATACATGGCGTCATCCGCACATACGATCAACTGTTCCAGATTATCGGTATCCTTGGGATAGCTTGCAATACCGATACTGCCTCCGATCCGCCGTTTCGTTCCGCAGAGTGTCACATCTTTGGCAAATACCTGACGGCACTGGTACGCCGTCTTCTCCACCAGCATGCTCTGACTACTGCGAAGGATCAGGATGAATTCATCTCCCGCAAAGCGGTAAGAGGTAAGTATCTGGGACTGCATGTCCTTCAACCGGTTGGCTACCTGCTGCAGTGCCTCATCTCCCGCTGTATGTCCGTAAGTATCGTTGATCTTCTTAAAGTTATCGATATCCAGCATCATGACCGTGCAGGGGATCCGGGCTCCGATCAGCTGTTCCAGATCCTTCATGAACTTGCTGCGGTTCGGCAGTCCGGTCAGGAAGTCATGCTGGGCTGCCGATTCCATGATCGCACGTGCCTGCTCCAGCTCCTGTAACAGCTTTCGTCTGCGGTAATTATCGAAGCACACCCAGCAGATAATAACATCGAGTGCAGCGATAAGTATTAGCGCCGGGATCAAAGCCTCACGATTCCTGGTAAAAAAGCCCTCCTGATGATTTACAAATTCGGTGTCTTTCGGAAACTGTGATGCCTCCAGTCCGAACTTCCGCATGACGTCTTCATCCACGCAATAAATGTTGGGGCTGTCCTTTACCACATTGATCTCTGCACTGTCGGTACCATTCGCGATATCCATGGCCATCTGTGCTGCGATCTCTCCGGACTTATACATGGATACCACATTACCACCCAGCAATCCGGCACCGATCCCATCCTCCACCATGCGGTACACCGGCACCTTCGAATAAGTCACGACCATACGGATTGCCTGCGTATTGGTATACTGCTTGCCACTGCCATCATTTGACATTACAATGTAGATCAATATGGTATTCTCATCCACCTTGCTGACTGCCTGCTGCAGCTTAGCGGTTGTCAGTTCGGAAGAATTGATCTCAGAGAATTCCAGTTCCGGATATTTTGCTTCGGCACTGTAAAAATTCTTACGCTCCGCCTCACCGGTCACAGAATCATCCAATATAGCCACTACTTTGTCCGCTGACGGGTTTACCTTTAATGCCATATCGATATTTTTTTCTACTGACAGCTTCTCCAGTATCCCGGTTACCAGAGGGTTCTTCGCTGCTTCCAGGGCATATTCCTCATCATTGACACCTTCAAAGACAATGGGAATACCATCAAACAGATCCTCTCTGAATGCCATTGCAAAACGGAGTGCGGCATCATCTCCCACGATCACGACATCATAGGGATCTGAATGATCCAGATGATATTTCAACATTGTATAAAACATTTCTGTAGACTCTTTCGTCCGGAAACGCTTCGTATCCATGAATTCATAATCCACGGTGGTTTTCTCGTCGACCCCCGCCTTGATTCCTTCGATCTGCGTCTGGACTGTGTCCCAGCCATAAGAATACGAGCTGATAAACAATACCCGCTTTCCCTGATTCAGATTCTGTGCTTCTGCCGTTACTGACACCGTCCCAATAGTCCCAATGCCTATGAGAACAGCCAGCGCAAACAGCCATGCTTTCCACTTTCTCATATTCCTTCCCCCTAATTCCAACAGGTATGCTACCGGGGTCAAAAGTCTGAACCCAATACCACGATATGAGGAATTACATTACTGGTACTATTGTACCACATTGTCTATTGAAAGCAAAGAGCTTAATTTAATCTTGCGATAATACCTTCTTCTTTTTTCTCTTTCATTTTTCCGATAACGGTAGGGATTGCTCCGAGCGCCACAAACAGATACTGTAGAACCAGATTGCCTATGTAGCTTCCCATATCAATAATTTCTGCGGAAAGTGCCGCAGGGATCAGTCGATAACACTCGAACAGACTATAACCTGCTTCCGCACCGCCGCCCTGATTGAACAAAATAATCGCCCAGTCCACACGGTCTGCAAAATACGTCATAAGGATCATGATCACAGCGCTGATGACTACTGCCTTTTTGGTCAGTTTTCCGCCCAGCATCTCATATCCCTTCAGAACGCACACCGCCATGATCACACCGGATAATGCTGCTACATATCCCAACTGGCTTAAGATCAGAACACTGAGCATTCCCAACAGGGATCCTAACAGGGCACCTACAATACCGCCTACGATGTTTTCTTTCTTCTGCGCCTTCTGCTGTGTCTTCATTGCGATGTCACTGCGCAGCTTCATCTCGCAGTCCGGACATAAATGATAGTATTCACCGCCCATTCTGAACGCTCCGGTCTCTACATTCTGACCGCACAGATCACAGCAGGGACTGTAACTGTTTGTACGCAGGAATGTCGTTGTAGCTGCAAGTGCTTCGTTCAATGTATCCTTACATTTTTCCGCATTGGACTGTGCCTTCAGTGATACTCTGATATCCAGATTCTTCTGACCAAAACTCGCGATCTTCTTGCTGCTTTTCTGAAACCCTTTCACAGCCTGCTTGTCAAATGTCGACCCGTCAGCGCTTTTTGCCGCCGTATGCAGTACCATCATATACGGATATCTTGCATCGGGTGCATAGACGATAAAGTCAAACCCATCCCGTTCCCCATGAAACAAGTCATTGGTTTCATCATAACGCAATCCGGTTCCCATGGCAATCTGCTGATAATTTTCAATCTTCTTTTTCTGATTCATTTTTCTCCCATCCTTTGTAATAAAAAATTAGTAATCGCTCTAAAGCGTTACGGAAATCATACTTTTCCATTTTACACTTTACCGTGTTAACATGCAACCCTATTAGGGATTTTTAGCCGATTAACTTATTTGCTATGAAAAAACTGTAGGCACATCTGTGTAACCTACAGTTTTTGAACTTCCTTATAAATAGAACAAGGTAATCGAAATCACGCAAATACGGATTTGCATTCCATCAGCATTTGATCTCAAGGTAACCTAACAGCTTGCTCATATCGTACTCTTCCAGCACACCCAGATTGGAATCATAGAATTTTCCATCATAGTGTACCAGATAGTGGCAGAAACGTCCCATTTTTTCCATCATGATACAGCACTTCGGCAGCACTGCGGGTCTTCCCTCGGTATATACTATGATATCAGAATGATCGATACCATAGTAGTTCAGTGCGGAAATCACACGTCCCATGGTAGCCTGCCACTCTCTGCAGTCCATAACGCTGATGACTTCTGCAATGGTAACACCGGCTAACATTGCGACACAAGCCTGACCGCACAGACCGTCTTCTGGCTGGATGATCACGTTCATGCTGTCGATCTTGCGGATTGGATTCTCAAAGCTGTAAGGGCTGTTCTGATCCATGCGGATCAGGGAACCGTTGACATGTAACAGGATCTTATGGGTTACACCCAGTTCTACCTTTACAGCCTCCTCATCAGTGATCACTACTTCATAATTGCCCTTCTCCTTGGGATGAAGTTCGCACTCGATGATATTGTTATCCAGAACGATATCTCCCTTGATGACTTCTCTCTGATGACATACTTCCCATACATTAAAAGGAATCTGAATGGTATATCCTGCATCCTTTTTTTCTACTTTCGATTCAAAAAAATATCTCATGATTTATTCCTCCGTTGCTTTTGCTGTTCCCGAATATTCTCTTAAAGAAAAAGATTTACGAAAGCGGTTACATTTTCTGTTTTCCTTGATTCTAGCAAAAATTTCCGCCCTTGCAAAGAGCTTGTGGAAAAGTACTAAAAAAAAAACATCCTGTCAAAATTTTATCATAATAACCGCATATAAAATAAGCCATGCTCCGCAAAAAAATGTCTTGCAGGCACATGGCTCATCCTTGTTTTTATAAATTCATATCTCTGATATTGTCTGCTGTCTATAGACCCATGATTGCAGATGCCACCCGGAAATATACCAGCAAAGACAGTGCATCCACGATGGTAGTGATAAAAGGACTGGCCATGACCGCCGGGTCGAAGCCCAGACGCTTTGCCAGAACCGGCAGTAAACAGCCGATAATCATGGCGATCACTACGGCAGCTATCAATGTCAGGCATACAGAAACCGCCACCAGCACTCCTACTCTGTCCAGCAGCAGTAATTTTACAAAATTGGCTGCGGAAAGAGTAATACCGCAGATCAGTGCCACGCGGATCTCCTTGAATACAACCTTCGGCACATCCCGGTATTCGATCTCATTCAGAGACAGTCCACGGATGACTGTAACACTGGCCTGGCTTCCGGCATTACCACCGGTATCCATCAACATAGGGATATAAGCCACCAGTACCGCACAGACACTCAGAGCATCCTCAAAGGAGGAAATGATGGCACCGGTAAAGGTTGCGGATACCATTAAAAGTAACAGCCAGGGAATACGCTTTTTAAAGGTCTCGAATACTCCCGTCTTCATATAGGGCTTATCGCTNNACCTTCGGCACATCCCGGTATTCGATCTCATTCAGGGACAGTCCACGGATGACCGTAACGCTCGCCTGACTTCCGGCATTACCGCCGGTATCCATCAGCATGGGGATATATGCCACCAGTACTGCGCATACGCTTAATGCGTCTTCAAAAGAAGAAATGATGGCTCCGGTAAAGGTAGCTGACACCATCAAAAGCAGCAGCCAGGGAATACGCTTTTTGAAGGTCTCAAATACTCCGGTCTTCATATAGGGCTTATCGCTGGGCACGATAGCCGCCATTTTTTCCATATCCTCCGTGGTCTCTTCTTCGATGATATCCACGATATCGTCCACGGTGATAATACCTACCAGCCGGTTCTCATTGTCCACTACCGGCATGGCTGTAAAGTCGTATTTTTTGAACTGTCTGGCAACTTCCTCCTGGTCCATCAGCGTATTGATGGAGATGAC